>JAAXHN010000020.1:2643-14550 GCA_012270885.1 Acidimicrobiia bacterium
CGTACATGAAGCTCGAGCGGAAGATCGGCGACTACGCCACCGTGGGAGTCGCCACCCAGTTGGAGTTGGCCTCAGACGGGACGATCGCCCAGGCCGGGATCGGCCTGACCGCGGTGAACTACCAGAACACCCGGGCCTCGGCCGCCGAGGACCTTCTCCGGGGCGAGACGCCCTCCGATGAGTTGTTCGCCGAGGCCGGAGCGGCCGCCGCGGCGGCTTCCGATCCCCAGACCGACGTGCGCGGCGACGCCGAGTGGAAGCGCCACGTGGTGGCGGTCTACACCCGCCGGGGACTGGCCCAGGCACTTGCGTCGGCCACGAGCTGAGGAGGACGAGCATGCAAATCAACATCAACGTCAACGGAACCGACCACAGCCTGGATGTGGAGCCCCGTCGCCTGCTGGTCGACGCCATCCGCTCAGACCTGGGACTGCGAGGCACCCACATCGGCTGTGACACCACCAGTTGCGGCGCCTGCACGGTGCTGGTGGACGGGACCCCCATCAAGTCGTGCACCATGTTCGCGGTGCAGGCCGACGGCTCCGCGGTGACCACCGTGGAAGGCCTTAAGGGCGCCGACGGGCTGAGCGCGGTCCAGCAGGGCTTTTCCGCCGAGCACGGCCTCCAGTGCGGGTTCTGCACCCCGGGGATGATGCTGGTCTCCACCGCTCTCCTGGAGGAGAACCCCGACCCGTCCGAGGATGACATCCGCTGGGCCATCTCCGGAAACATCTGCCGGTGCACCGGATACGTAAACATCGTCAAAGCCGTGCAGTGGGCGGCGGCGGCCGCCCGGAACGGCGGGGAGGAAGGCTGAAGATGCAGACCACGACCCATCACCAACCAACCACTTCCCCCGAGATAGGGGGAGTCGGACACTCCATCCCACGGGTCGAGGACGCCCGTTTCGTACAGGGAGCGGGCAACTACCTCGATGACGTCAACCTCCCGGGGATGCTGCACATGGCCATCCTCCGTTCACCCGTGGCGCATGCCAACCTGGTCTCGATCGACGACTCGGCCGCCATGGAACTGGACGGCGTGCTGGCGGTGGTGACCGGCGAGCTGATGGCCGCCCACAACCTGGCGTGGATGCCCACCCTCTCGGGCGACACCCAGGCGGTGCTGGCCACCGACAAGGTGCGCTACCAGGGCCAGGAGGTGGCGTGCGTGATCGCCACCGACCGCTACATCGCCGAGGACGCCCTGCGGCTCATCGACGTGGAGTACGAGGAACTCGAGCCGATCACCAACCCACAGCGGTCCCTCGAGGCCGACGCGCCCCTGATCCGCACCGACAAGGAGGACGTGACCGACAACGTCTCGTTCACCTGGGAGGCCGGCGACCAGGCGGCCACCGACGCGGCGTTCGCGCAGGCCTCGAAGGTGGTGACCCTCGAGACCCACTACCCGCGCTCGCACCCATCTCCGCTGGAGACGTGCGGGATCGTGGCGGACGTGAACCCGGCCACCGGCCAGGCCACCATCTACATGACGTCCCAGGCGCCCCATGCCCACCGGACATTGTTCGCCCTGGTTGCTGGTTTACCGGAGCAAAACATCCGGATCATCTCCCCCGACATCGGCGGAGGGTTCGGGAACAAGGTCCCCATCTATCCCGGATACGTGGTGGCCACCGCCGCCTCGCTCCTGATCGGGCTTCCGGTCAAGTGGGTGGAGAGCCGGACCGAGAACCTGATCTCGACCGGGTTCGGGCGAGACTACCACATGACCGGATCCCTCGCTCTCGACGAGGGCGGCCGGATCCTGGGTCTTCGCACCGACCTCTTGGCGGACCAGGGCGCCTTCTACTCAGACGCCCAGCCCACCAAGTTCCGGGCGGGCCTGTTCCACATCGTGACGGGGTCCTACGACTTCGCGGCCGCCCACGTCACCGCCAAGGGGGCGTTCACCAACAAGGCCCCCGGGGGCGTGGCGTACCGGTGCTCATTCCGGGTGACCGAGGCGTCCTACCTGATCGAGCGGCTGATCCAGAACGCCGCCTATGAGATCGGAATGGACCCGGCCGAGTTCCGGCGGATCAACTTCATCCAGCCCGACCAGTTCCCCTACACCTCCCCCACCGGGTTCGTCTACGACTCCGGCGACTACGAGACCGCCATGCAGAAGGCGATGGACATGGTCGGCTATGACGACCTGCGCTCAGAGCAGGCCGCGGCCCGCCAGGAGGGACGGCTGGTGGGGATCGGGATGGCCAGCTTCACCGAGGTGGTGGGCGCCGGACCGGCCCACACCTATGACATCGCGGGGCTGAAGATGTTCGACTCCGCCGAGTTGCGGGTCCACCCCACCGGCAAGGCCATCCTGAAGCTGGGCGTGAAGACCCAGGGACAGGGCCACGAGACCACCTTCGCGCAGATCGTCGCCGAGGAGCTCGGGATCCCCGCCACCGACATCGCGGTTATGCACGGGGACACGGACAACACCCCCTACGGGCTCGGGACCTACGCGTCCCGCTCCACCCCGGTGGGTGGCGGCGCCACCGCCATGGTGGCCCGAAAGCTCCGCGACAAGGCGCGGAAGATCGCAGCGCATTTGCTGGAGGCCTCGCCCGAGGACCTCGAGTGGGAGCCCGGGAAGTTCTCGGTGAAGGGGTCGCCCGATGCGAGCGTCACCATCCAGGACATCGCGTTCGCGGCCTACACCAACCATCCCGAGGACGAGGAAGCCGGTCTCGAGGGCGTCCACTACTACAACCCGCCGAACATGACCTATCCGTTCGGGACCTACATCGTGGTGGTGGACCTCGACTCCGACACCGGGGTCTGGAAGGTCCGGCGCATGGTGGCGGTGGACGACTGCGGCGTGCGGATCAACCCCATGATCGTGGACGGGCAGATCCACGGCGGGCTCGCCGAGGGCTTCGCCAAAGCCAACATGCAGTGGATAACCTTCGACGACGACGGCAACTGCATCGGGTCGAACTTCATGGACTACCTGGTGCCAACCGCCTGGGAGACCCCCCGCTTCGAGCTGGGCGAGACGGTCACCCCCTCTCCCCATCACCCGATCGGCGCCAAGGGAGTCGGAGAGTCGGCCACGGTCGGCTCGCCGGCCGCATTCGTGAACGCGGTGATCGATGCGGTGGCCCATCTGGGGGTTCGCAACATCGACATGCCGGTGCTTCCCGACCGTGTCTGGAAGGCCATACAGAACGCCTAGGCGTGCTGGTTCCCAGCTCGCCCGTCTCCTCTGATGGACGAGCTGCTGGACCGGGCTGTCTCCATGCGCTCTCGGGGGGAGCGGTTCGTGCTGGCCACGGTGGTGTGGAGTTCGGGGCTTTCCTCGGGGAAGCAGGGCTCGCGGGCGATCATCTCGGGAGACGGACGGATGGAGGGATGGCTGGGCGGTGCCTGCGCCGCTCCCACTCTGACCCGCGCCGCTCGGGAGGTGCTTTGGGAGGGCCGGGCGCGCCTGGTGGTGCTGGGGCCCGATCACGGGCTGGCCGGAGGCGACCGGGAAGGGGTGGAGACGGTTCCCATGGCGTGTGACTCGGAGGGGACGATGGAGGTGTACCTCGAGCCGGTGTTCCCGCCGCCCCATCTGGTGGTGGTGGGCAACTCCCCGGCGGTTCGGACTCTGACGGCCATGGCCCGGGCGCTCGGGTGGCGCACCTCGGTGATGGACGACGGCGGGCGGAGAGGCGACCATCACCCCGACGACCGGGTGTCCCTATCCCTGGACTTCTCGGATGTGGGGGTGGACCGCCAGACCATGGTGGTGGTCGCCACCCAGGGCCACTACGACGAGGAGGCGCTGGCTGCCGCACTGGCCACCCCGGCCCGGTACGTGGGGCTGGTGGCCTCCCACAAGCGGTCGGGAGCGATTGAGGAGTACCTGCGCGAGCGGGGCATCGGCGAGACCGACCTTGCCCGGGTCCGTGCGCCGGCCGGGCTGGATCTGGGGAGGGTGGAACACCGGGAGATGGCGGTGAGCATCCTGGCAGAGCTCGTGGCGCTCCGGGGGGTGACGCCGCGGGTGGCCGAGTCGGAGGAGGAAGGAACCCCTTCTGTCCACCACAGACGCTCGGAGTCGGGCACTTCGGAAGCCACCGACCCGGTGTGCGGGATGATCGTGGTACCGTCGCAGGCCCGCTTCAGAGTGGAGTACCAGGGTGAGCGCTACTGGTTCTGTGCGGCGGGCTGCGAGACCGCCTTCCGCCAGGGTCCCGACCGCTACCTGAGTTCCGGGGAGTGAGCGGCCCGGGTCCGATCGAACGGGCCGCAGAGGCCCTGTCCGGCGCCTCCCAGATCATGGTGTTCACCGGAGCGGGCGTCTCCACCGAGTCGGGGATCCCCGACTTCCGGGGCCCCGACGGGCTGTGGACCAGCTCGACCCCGAGGACTTCCACATCGACAGATACGTGACCTCGCGGCGGGTGCGGGTCATGCGCTGGCGGTTGCATCAGCAGAGCGGATGGTTGGGCGCCGCCTCGCATGTGAAGCCCAACCGGGCCCACCTGGCCATCGTCGACCTGTGGACGGCAGGGCGGATGTCGGGCTGTGTCACCCAGAACATCGACGGTTTGCACCAGGACGCGGGACTGCCCGACGATCTGGTGGCGGAACTGCACGGCAACGTGCGCAAGACTCAATGCATGAACTGCGCGGGCGAGTGGCCCACGGCCGAGGTGCTCCGGTGGGTGGAGGTTGGAAAGGAGGATCCCGTGTGTCCACATTGCGGGGGGATGGTAAAGACCGCCACCGTCTCGTTCGGTCAGATGCTGCCCGCCCGCGAAATTCAGAAGGCCCGGTTCTTCTCGGCCATGGCCGACGGGATCCTGGTGATCGGCTCAACCATGTCGGTCTACCCGGCCGCGGAGATCCCGGCGGCGGCCGCCCGAAGCGGCATCCCGATGGTGATCGTCAACCTGGGCGCCACCGACCATGACCACCTGGCCCGGGTGAAGGTCTCCCTTCCCGCCGGCGAGGCGGTCCCCGCCCTGGTCTCCGCCCTGGGCGCCGAGGTTGGTGATTAGCCCAACTCTTTGACGAGATCGGAAGTAAAGGCGGTGTCACCTTGAGGCGGAGCATCGGTGGCCGTTGCCGTTAGCGCCTGCCTTGCTTGAGGGGACCGCTGATCAGCAGATGACGCTGACATCCCGCTCTCCGCAGTGGTCTGCGGCTAGGTTTCACCTTCGATCTCTGTCGAGCAGCCTTGTCGTCACCGTTTTCCTCCGGGATCCACGGTGGAGGTGTAAGGAAAAGTGGCGGGGAGTCATCGCTGGCGCACTTTGTCCGCCAGTGCTTCCAGTTGTTCCGGGGTGCCCAGGGAGATTAGCCGGTCGTCGGGCAGCAGGACGAAGTCCTGGGAGGGGTTGGTGATGAAGGAACCTTGGCGGAGCACGGCGAGGACGGTGGCGCCTGTGGTGGTGCGTATGGCGCACTCTTGAAGGGAAAGGTGGGCGAAGGTCGAAAGGTCGGTTATAACCGTCTCGGCCAGACGGACTTCGAATGAGCCGTCGTGCATGACCACGTCGAGGAATTCCACCACCTCGGGGTGTGACACCAATGCGGCCATGCGGGCCCCGCCGATCTGGTGGGGGCTGACCACCCGGTCGGCGCCCACCTGTTCAAGCTTGGGGATGACGGCCGGTTCGTTGGCTCGGGCGACTATGAACAGATCGGGGTTGATGGAACGGGCGGTCAACGTTATGAACAGGTTGTCGATGTCGGAGTCGAGGGCGAGGATCAGGGCCTTGGCGCGGTCCAGACCTGCTTGGAGCATGACTTGGTCATCGGTGGCCTCGCCGATCAACATCAGGCGCCGGTTAGAGGAGGGGGAGTGATCGAGTTCCCGTCGATCAATGGCCACCACCACCTCGCCGCCTCTAACAAGTTCCTCTTCGATGGCTCGGCCCACCTGTCCGTATCCGCATAGAACAACATGGTTCTTCAACCGGTTGATCTTTCGTTGCATGCGTCGCCTCCTGAACTGGCCGTCGAGCCGCCCTTCGAACATGATTTCGATCAGCACACTGAGCGTATATAGCGAGGTGCTTGCACCAAAGAGGATTAGAAAGACGGTAAATACTTGATAGCGACCTCCGACCTCTCCCACCTCTCGGTAGCCGACCGTTGATATGGTGATCACGGTCTGGTAGAGAGCGTCGAGGGGACTGAGGCCCAGGGCGGCGTAACCGCCGGTCCCTCCAATAAGCACCAGGGCGAGCACGCCCATCCCTACCCGGAACCGTCGCCAAGGATTTCTTCTTTTTTCTTCCTCGGTCAGTTGCGGGCGGGACTTGAGCCTCATCCCATTAAAGACTAGGAACCCCCACCGGTCGGTAACGCGAGACGAACCCGCCCCTGGTGGCCGAGGCAGGTGGATAGGCAAGTCAGCCTGATACCCCGCGGCCTTACCGTCGGGTTAAGCGACCCACCCCGAAAGAGAACGGAATAACTACTACCAGCAAAAGGACGGGTATGCCTAACCGAGCCCCTTAAGGATCTCCTTTCGGATGCCGGCTACGTAGGTGATCGTCGGGTTGACCACCTGGGTGGCGCGTGCTTCCAGGACCTGGCTGAGCAGCAGCAGGGCTTCCTGGGGCTCGAGCCCATAATCGGCTTGCAGCCACCGGATCAACTCGCCGGCGGCTATCCGGAAAGCCCTCTCCGCGGGACGGCCGGAGGCCACCGTCATTATTCGCTCAGGCGTGACAATCCGTGGCCAGGTTATCTCTTCGGGTTGTTCCATGAGTTCTGCGCGGAGGCGTATTACACCTGCAGTCTCGATGGCTGATCCTCCTATCTCACCGTCGCCCTGGAGCCCATGGACGTCACCAATGTGCAGCAACGCTCCGGGGACGTTGACCGAAAGACGGACCTTGGCTCGCGGGCCAACCTCCTGCACATCCATGTTTCCTCCCCACTCCCCCACCCGGAGGTTCGACTGTGCCTCGTGTGCGGGAGCCACACCGACCATACCCACCATGGGTCGGACCGGCAGAGCCAACCCTTTGTCCCATAGGACATGGTCGTCCCGGATCCGGACCACCCGGGCGGTGGGCAGGTAGGAGGTGGTGACCGGTGTCCTTGGAAAGAGCAGGTTGTCCCCCGCGAAAATGGTATAGCCTACCGGCGCCAACTCCAAGTCCTCGATGGTGATCTCCACCGCCATCCCGGGCTCGGCGCCTTTTACCCAGACCGCCCCCGAGGACGGGTTGCCCCGCTCAGCCGCATAGGGTTCGTGGCTCAGCCACTCCTCCCGCAGGTCCGGCGGCACCACCGAGAGGTCGGGACCCCGGCTCATGTGGGTGGCCACTTCGAATGTCTCTCCCGGTTCCACCCAGAGAGTGGGCGGGTTATGGGGACTGGTCTCGTAATAGAGGGGAGAAGGCTCCTGCCGCTGGATCATCTTCGGAGTCCCTTCAGGATCTCGTGGCGGACCGAGGCGACGTAGGTGATGGTGGGGTTGACCACCTGGGTGGCTCTTGCTTCCACAACCTGGCCGAGTAGCAGAACAGCCTCTGCCGGCGAGAGGCCGTAATCGGCATGGAGCCACCGGACCAACTCGCTGGCGGCGATCCGGAAAGCCCGTTCCGCGGGACGGCCGGACCCTACCGTCATGACTCGTTCGGGTGTAACAATCCGCGGCCAGGTCATCTCTTCGGGCCGCTCCGTGAGTTCGACCCGCAGGCGAATGAGGGCAGATGTCTCTACCGCCGATCCTGCTATCTCGCCATCGCCTTGGAGAGCATGAACGTCGCCGATGTGAACCAGGGCACCCGGGACGTTGACGGCCAGTTGCACGCGGGCTCCGGGGCCGAGATCCTGGATGTCCATGTTCCCTCCCCACTTCTGCACCCGAACGGTCGACTGGGACTCATGGGCGGGGGCGACCGCCACCATCCCAACCATGGGTCGGACCGGCAGAGCCAAACCCTCCTCCCAGATCACATGACTGTCCCGGATCCGGACCACCCGCGCTGCGATCAGGTCTCGGTCGGTGACGGGTGTCTTGGGAAACAGATAGTTGTCTCCCCGGAAGGCGGAGTAGCCGACCGGCGCCAGTTCCATGTCCTCGATGACCACCTCCACCGCATGTCCCAGTTCGGCACCCTCCACCCAGATGGCGCCAGAAGACGGGTTGGGGCGTTCGATTTCATAGGAGTGGTATCGGGTCCAGTCGTCCCAGAGGTCGGGAGGCACGACCGAGAGATCGGGGCCCACATTCATCTGGGTGACCACCTCGAACATCTCGCCCGGCTCCACCCTGAGAGTCGGGCGGTTGCGGGGGCTTGCTTCGTAGTAGAGGGGCGAAGGGCCCTGACGCTGAATCACTTGCTTTCTCTTGACGTTGGTTCTTCAGGATAAGCGCGATTGGCGACGGTGAATCAAGGCGTTGACGATTAGATCCCTAGTCTGGGGCTTGGTGGAACGGAGCGTCAGGCAGTACTCGAGCGCACTGTCGGGGAGATACACCGACGCCCAGATGGCGGCATCCGGCCAAGGACCGTTGAACATCCGTCCCGCCACGTACTCGGCGTCTTCGGGCAGGCTAAGCAAAGCCGGATCAGGATGATTCCAAAATGACTTCCAGAATCTCTCAGGAACGCTTGTCATACCAATACCCCCAGTCTCCATTTTACCAGTTCGGGGCCTCTTCTCGGGTGAGAAGACCGGTTGCTCAGGGTATGCGGTCAAGCAGCGTGAAACCTGCTCCGATCACTCCCGCCAGCGGACCGCAGACGCTTGGGTGAATGGGAGTGTTCCTCGCCCGGTCGGACCAGACGGACCGGCGCGCTACATCTCCAACTCGCTCAATGAGGCCCGGGACGTTGGCCAGTCCCCCTCCCACGATCACCAACCCGGGGTCCAGGATGTCGACCAGGTTGGCCACCATGTGTCCCAACAACTCGATGCTCTGGTCCACCACCAACCGAGCGGCGCCGCCTCTCTCCGCGGCGCGTTCGAACACCTGCTCGGCCGAGACGGCTTCCCCGCTGAAGCGTCCATAGCGCTCCGAGATCCCCCGTCCCGAGGCCACGTCCTCCATGCAACTCCCCACCAGTACGTTGCGGTCGGTGTCAAGGACGGTCATCAGGGTGGAGCCTGACATAAGAGCCCGTCCGTGCTGGCCTTCGAAGGGACGGCCCTCGATCAGAAGGCAGTGGCTGATGCCCGTCCCGAGGTTGACGTAGACCGCCACCGGCTGGTCGGCGGCGCCTCCCAGCCGAGCCTCGGCCAGCGCCGCGGCGCGGATGTCGGCTTCCACCCGGATCGGCCGGTGGGCAGAGAACGCATCCGCCACCCCGGCGTCGGTCCAGCCGACCACCGCGTCGGAGGTGATGCGCCCGTCCTCCACCAACTCCGGCATCCCGATTCCGGTGCCAAGGATCTCCAGACCCTCCTGTTCGGCCGTGGCCGCCACCGAGGCGGCCACTTCCGCGCCTCCGAGGAGAGACTCGGCGCCTGGCGCCCCGGTGGGGACGGTTTGGAGAGAATGAACCCCGCCCCGGCGGTCCACCAGGGCCGCGGCGATCTTCGTCCCTCCGACGTCGACGGCGAGCGCAGCCTCCCGGGTAGGGATGCTTCAACCCTCCCCGGGAAGGTAGGTGGGCGCCACGCCGAAGAGGACCTCCGACCTCGAGGAGTGGCCGAAGAGTTGGTAGCGAGCGCCCCGGGGAACGTAGAAGCCGTCGCCGACGCCGAGTTCGAACCAACTGGGCGGTTCTGCGGCGTCGGGCAGGAAGACGGCGATCTCGCCGGAGAGAACCACGAAAGTCAGATCCCCTCCGTGACGTCTCACCAGGCTGCTCTGTCCCGGGAGGAGCCGAGCCCGCCCGGCGGTGAGGTGTTCGGTGCTGCAGACCAGGCCCACCAGCAGATCGTCCTCCGGATCGTCGACCCTCCATAGGAGATCGGGCTCGCGGACCAGGTGAAAGGAGCGGGTGTTCTCCCGCTCGGCGCGGTCCATCGGCCAGCGCCCCAGCCAGCGGTCGTCGCCGTAGCGCCAATCAGAGAGGTACGGCTGGGTGCGGGCGTAGGCCGAGGAGGCTCCCGTGGAGGGGGGCGGGGCGAAGAGTTCCATCACCCGGAGCGGGCGGTCGTTGCTCCGGTTCACGGCGTGGTGCCAGGTGTCGCGGCGGAAGAACACCGACTCGCCCTCTCGGGCCAGGACGGCTTCTCCGGTCTCGGGGTTGACCAGGAGCATCTCGCCCTCGGTCACGTGCAGCACCTCGTCGGCGGCGAAGATAGTGCGGTTGTCCTCCGAATGGGTGAAGCGCGCCCTGGGTCGGAGCGAGAACTCGATCAGGTGGATCAGCCCCGACGAGACATAGATCCGGTCGCCGACATAGCCCGACTCCTCGTCGCCCCACAGGTGGAGGACCGCCTTGTCGTATCCGATGGCGGTGGCCCGGTCGTACTCGGGCCGCGGCGAGGATCGGCGGATCATTCGTCTGCGTCCCTCAGATGCTCCTCGGTCCGGATGATCCGGCGGTCATGGACCGGAGCGGTCCCGGAGAGGTAGATCGCGTCGGGATCGAATGAAAGCGGGTCGAAGGTGCTGCTCAGATCCTGGGCCATGCCGGTGGCGGCCGCACGGTCTGCGGCCAGCATGATGTCGAGGACATGGAAGGCGTGGCGGGGCTGGATCATCTGGGCAGCACCGTCCACCACGTCCACCAGGTGCTCGAGGGCCCCGGTCCAGTCCCAGCGGGGATCGATCTCGTCATAGACCGCCCAAGCGCCCAGGTCGTTGGTCCACATCTCGTATCCCTCCGGCGCCCAGTCGTCTCCCAGCATCTGGACGGTCCCCTCACAGCCGTACAGTTCCAGGGCGGGCGACCGGTAGCGCTCCATGGTGAAGCCGGTGGTGACCACCCCGAAGGTGGCCGATCCGAAGTCCATGAGGATCTGGTAGTTGTCGTACACCTCCACCTCGATCTCCTCTCCGTCCACCACCCGGCGCGGGTGGGCGGTCCCAGCCAGGGCGGTGACGCGGCGGGCGGGTCCCAGCCATCCGGTGAGGGCGGTGATGTTGTAGACGGCCAGGTCGAAGACGGGCCCTCCCCCGGGCCGGTAGAACCACTGTCCCCAGTCGGGTCCCGACCACCCGTACCTCCCCCTGGCCAGGTGCACCTCCCCTATCTCTCCCCGATGGATCACCCGCTTCCAGATCGCCTGGAAGGTGGGGCTCAACACCACCGCCGGCGCGCAGATCAGCACCGAGTCGCGGCTCTCGGACTCCTCCAGGATGGCCTCCGCGCCCCGGCGCTCCACCGACATGGGTTTTTCCACCAGGACATGCTTTCCTGCCCGCAGGGCCTCGAGGGTGATCCGGCCGTGGGCCGGCATGGAGGTGAGGACCACCACCACCTCCACCCGGGGATCGGAGATCACATCCTGGTAGTCGGTGGAGAACGACACGGGTTCGGAGAGGAGTTGTTCTCCCGCATCGGAGCGGTCGGGGTTGACGTCACAGGTGCGGACCACCCGGATCCGCCCCTCTGCGCGGAGGCGGCGCATCGACTCCGCGTAGGGCTCGAACACGCTCCCCAGCCCGACAACCCCCACTCGAAGTTCGTCAGTCATCGAAATCTCCTCTTCGGCTTGTCCTCTGTCCGTGACCGGTTCGTCATCCCTTGATCCCGAACATCCTCATCCCCCGGACGAAATACTTCTGGGCGACTGCGAACAGGATCACCAACGGCGCGGTCATCAGGGTAGCCGCGGCCATCATCAGGTGCCACTCGGTGAGCCGCCGACCCCGGAACGCGTAGAGGCCCAGCGACAGGGGGAACTGGTCGGGATCGTTGAGGTAGATGAGGGGCCGGAAGAAATCGTGCCAGGTCCACACGAAGGTGAACACCGCCATAACCACCAGCGCCGGTTTGACCAGGGGCAGCATGATCTGCCAGAAGATGCGGAACTCCCCGGCGCC
>JAAXHN010000020.1:14735-20065 GCA_012270885.1 Acidimicrobiia bacterium
CCCAGGTTCTTGAATAGCAGGAAGGTAGGGATGAAGGTCACGATGTAGGGGACCATCATGGTGGCCAGGGTGAGGCTGAAGAGGATCCCCCGTCCCGGAAAGCGCAGGCGGGCGAACCCGTATCCCACCAGCGCGCAGGAGAGCACCGTCCCGATGGTCACCATCCCCGCATAGAACATGCTGTTGGCGAAGAACCGGAAGAACGGATACCCCGGATAGTTGAGGACATCTATGAAGTTCCTCCACAAGAAGTCCTCGGGGAACCACTCGACGGGGATGGTGAAGATCTCCTCGTTCCTCTTGAGCGCCGAACTGAGCATCCACAACAACGGCAGAGCGAACACCAACGAGAGTCCGCCGAGGATGACATGCCATGCCGATTGGCGGAATATGCCCATCCGCCCGGCGTAGAAGCCCTGGCGAGGCTCCGCTTCGGCGGTGCGCTCGGACTGCGAGAAGACCCCGGGACGGAGAATTCTCATCGGGTCTCTCTACCTCCCCTCATCACACCCCCTCGTACACCCAGCGCCGGGTGGTGCCGAAGATGGCGCCGGTCACCGCCACGATCACCAGGAACAGCACCATGGCCTGAGCAGAGGCATACCCCATGTCGAAATAGCCGAAGGCGGTCCGGTAGATGTGGACCATGTACATCAGGGTGGACCCTCCGGGCACGCCGGAGGTACCCCCCACGATCATGGCCGCGTCGAAGACCTGGAACGAGTAGATCACCCCGATCACCAGGTTGAAGAGGATCACCGGAGTCAGCAGGGGAAGGGTCACGTTGGTGAACCGCCGCCAAGTGCCCGCGCCGTCGATCGAGGCCGCCTCCAAGAGTGACTCCGGGATCTCCTGAAGCCCGGCCAGAAAGATCAGGGTGGCGGCGCCCACCCCCCACAGGCTCAGGATGATCAACCCCCACTTGGCGAATGCGGGGTCCTGGAACCAGGCGGGTCCGTCAAGGCCCACCGTCTCGATCGCAGTGTTGAGAGGTCCCGCCCGGGGCTCCAGCAGCAACAGGAAAACGATGGTGCCCGCCACCGGGGGGACCACCGCCGGCATGTAGAAGAGGGTCCGATGGATGCCGATGCCCCGGACCGGGCGGTTGAGCAGCAGCGCCAGGACCAGGGCCGCAGCTAACCCGATCGGCACCGACAAGAGCGCGTAGAAGAGGCTGTTGCCGGCCGCCTTCCACACCGTGGGGTCGTTCCAGAGCTTCACGTAGTTGTCGAAGCCCTGGAACTCGGGCGGATTGAAGACGTTGTACTCGGAGAGCGACAGGTAGGTTGCGGCGACTATCGGATAGACGTGGAATACCACGAGAGCTATCAGCCAGGGGGACACGAACAGAAAGCCTGCCAGTGCCTCCCGGCGGCCCAGCGGTCGGGCCCTAAGCCGCCGCACCCTACCCATTAGAGAGGACCGAGCCGATCAGCCCGCCAGGACAGAGTCGAGTTCGGCTTGTGTCGCTTCCTGTGCCATGGTCAGTGCTTCCTTGGGAGTCGCCTCCTTGAGCATCACCGAACTGATCGCCGTATACAGCTGATCGTGCATGTAGTTCTGCACCGGGCAGGTCCACATCGGCGCTGCGTCGTCCAACTGCGACTTGAAGAACTGCGTTATGTCGGTGGCGAACTCATCGCCCCGCTGGTCGGCGACCGACTGTGGGAACAGGTCGGTGGGCGCCAGACGGTTGGTGGGGATGTCGGGGACCTGGCCGAACCAGGTTCTCATCCCGTCCACTACCAGGTAGTCGAGCCATGCGAAGGCGGCTTCCGGATTTGCCGAGCCCCTGGGGATCGCGCACCAGTTGGGCCAGAATCCCGAGGCGGTCGAGGAACCGCTCGGGCCGACCGGGAACTTGGCCACGTTCCACCGTTCCCATCCGGAGAACTCAGAGCCGTACATGTCGGCGGCGAGCCAGAACCCGTTGACAACGGCCAGGTGGTGACCGCTCTGGAACCCCGGGGGGCGTCCCAGTTCGTCCACGTAACCGGCGCCCAGGTAGTTGCCGGAGGCGTCCAGCGCCACCCAGTCGCCCTTGTACTGCTCGTTAAGCCACTGCAGGCCGAAGTCCAGCATCTCGATGTTCTCGTCCGAGTCGAGTCGAACCTGACGGCTCTCGGGGTCATACAGGGTGCCACCGTTGGTGGATGACCAGATCCAACTCTCCACCGCGTCATACGGAGGGATCATCCCGGCCGATATCAGCGTGTCTCCGTCCCACTGGACGAACTCGGCCGACAGGGCCTTGAGGTCATCCCAGGTCTTGGGGAAGTCGTCACGCCCGGAGGGGATGCCCTTGCTCTCCAACAACTCTTCGTTGTAGAAGATGGCATAGGAACTGGCGGTAGCGGGAAGCCCGTAGATCCCGCCGTCCCACCGGCAGGAGGCCAGAACGCCTTCCGGCCAGTTCTCCAACTTGGAGTTGGTGGAGGCGGCCATCAGGCTGTCCAGCGGCTCCAAGGCTCCCAAGGAGGCGAACACCACCGGCGGATCCCAGATTATGACCGAGTCGGGTGGCGTACCGGCTGCCAGATTGGCCAGCAGGCGCTCGTTGAAGTCCTCGTCGTCCGCCACCCCGCACAGGACTTCCCTGACACTGATGCCGGATCCCTCGGCAGCGAAGGCGTCGGCTACCAACTCGAAGCCCTGACAGAACGGATCGGAGCCGCCCGGCAGCCAGAATTCGATCTCAACCGGCGCCGCGGTCGTGGGCGCCGCGGTCGTTGCGCTGGTGCCGGCCGCGGCGGTGGTCTGGGCTACTTCCTCTTCTCCGCCGCAGGAACCCAGCAGCACTGCCGCGCCGCTCATTCCCATCAACTGCAAGAACCTTCTGCGGCTCACCACCATCGGCATTGGCCGTCTCAGGTCTGGTCTCGTTCTCATGTTTCCCCTTTCTATCGAGAATCCCGGTTCTTGAGCGCCTGCTTGGTCCGATGTTCAAAGCCAAGGGTCCAGCCGACCACTCGAATCGTGAGATCCTCATCCTTACTTAACTACATGTCGTTCCAAGATACAACGAAAACCTCCGCCAGGACCGGAACTCCCCGATGTTCTTACGGGGAAGGCACATACACTGCCGGTAGGAGGAACCGAAACGTCCTCCATAGCCCGGGGAAGTGACTCCAGATGACATTCGACTTTGACGGCGATGCCGGGTGGTGGATAGCCGTCGCCGTCATGGGGTTGGTCGCCCTGGTCCTGGCCGCAGTTGCCTACTCCGCCTACCGGGGCATGCGGCGGCAGCGGGACGAGGCGCGCACCAGGCTGGATGACGCCCTCGGGGAACTGGCCGAAGCGCAGAGGAAACTGGAAGGGGTTCGGAGGGACCGTGACCGGGTGCTGAAGGAACTGGAGGAGGCGCGGGTGGATTGGCAGGCCGCCATCCGGGAGTTCACGCCGAGACTGAGAGAGCAGGCGGGGAAGATCTCCGAGGTGATCGAAGGGTTGGCGCGCTGGCAGGAGGACCGCCGGAAACTGGGCCCGGGCGGCGGATGGGAGTTGCGAGCCGAAGCCGTGATGAAGGCCTCCCAGGAGGACCGGGAGAGACTACAGGAAGCCCTGGCCAACTTCCGGAGAGCGGCCAACACCAGCTTCGGCGCCCTGCGACGCCTGGTCGAGCCCAAGGGCATTCAAGGCGGCGAAGACACCGAAGAGCAGAGCCCGCCGACCGAATAGCGCCTACCTCTCGACAGGTGCGCCACTCCCTCCCGCCTTCTTGAGAAACCCGCGAAAACCCACCACTATTTCGCGAAACCACGGGGCTGCTGCCAATCCTTCGGGCCCATCCCCCGCCACCACCACCATCTGCGAAGTCGCGAAAAACCCACGGCCCGACGGGTCGGATTCCGGTCCTATGACCTCTGGCATCAACGCCGGGTGAGCTCTGGCCCGTGCGGAGGTATTCGTGCAGCCTTGACAGTGTGTCTCGGCCACGGGACAGAGTCAAGTCCCGACTAGGAATTCTTTTGCCAGTCCCCGGTAGGGAGTGGTTTGCCCGTCCACGGACCCGGCAACGTATTCTGAACGAAGGCCTCCCTGCCACAAACTCGCAACACCTACACCGTGTAGTTCTGGCTTGCCGAACGCCAAAGGTTTTAGTGTTTGTTTGACCAACTTCGTGATATAATGCATTGTTTTGTCACACCCCCTGGGGTATACTGATAGACATGGAAAAGACAGCTAACGACCGTCAGGTCATCAACCAGATCGGCGTGGTTTTACCCAACCTGGAGGTGGGAGACGCAACCCTGGAACAGCTCCGGGAACGGTTGGAATCCACCTTCCGGGTGGAGAACCAGGCTGCGGCGGTGCGGGCTGAGACGCTGGCGGAACTAACCCGCCGAGAAGGAGTCCACATTACCGAGGACAACCTTCGGGTGAAAGGCTTGCGACCTCGCGGCAAGGCCCGCTCGGAAGTGGAAACCGCCGTGGAGTTGGAGGAGTTGCCCAAGACGTCGGAGGGTTTGCGGGATGGTGAGATTCCTTATGAGAACGCTCGGATACTGGCCAAGGCCTCCCAGGAGGGGGAGATAGACGAGACAGAGTTGGTGGACAAGGCCCGTACCCAATCTCCGGACAAGTTCGCGGGAACGGTCCGAAAGTACGCCCAACAGCGTTCCGAGGATGATGGGATGTCCCGATTGGAACGCCAACGCTCGCAAAGGTTCGCCAAGATCAAAACCGACCGCACCGATGGGATGACCGTACTCTACGGGCGGTTCGATCCGATCACCGGCGCTCTGATCGAGACAGCACTGTCGCAGAAGATGAACGAACTGTGGCGGGAGGAAGACCCCCGGGCAAGATGCTCTCCGGGACAGCGGATGGCAGACGCCCTAGCGGGGTTGGTCACCAGAGAAGACACCGACGAAGACGGCAAGCCTCGCCGCGGACCCAGGTTGCTTCTGATCGCTGACTACGACGTGATCAACCGAGAACTCATAAACGGTCGTCTTGGTGACGGGACTCCCATCCCGGTGGAAAAGATCCGGGACCTGGCGTGCCAGTCGGACATCCTGCCCGCCATCTTCCGGGGCGTATCGCAGCCGTTGGATCTGGGGCGGTCACGGCGGGCCGCCAGTCCCGCCCAACGGATCGCCCTCATCGCAAGGGACAAAGCGTGCGTGGGATGCGGCGCCACTGCGAACTGGTGTCAATCCCATCACATAATCCCCTGGGCGGTGCAAGGCAACACCGACCTCGACGACATGGTCCTCCTCTGCTCCCGCTGCCACCACAAAGTCCACGACGACCGATGGCAAGTACGCAGGAAACCATCCGGGAAGTACCACCTCAAACCACCACTAAAACACAACCGGCCAACA
>JAAXHN010000020.1:20216-22894 GCA_012270885.1 Acidimicrobiia bacterium
AGGATCGGTTCATCCGCCACCGGGGTAGGATGGCACAGGTGAGTATCCAACCCTGTCGTCGGGCATCCGGCGCCTGCAAGTCCAGACCGCGAGCCGAGCCTGCTCATGAGGCCCGAGGTCGGGACGGGTTGAGGACCGGGAGGTTCTAGTAGTGGAGGTCGCCCCACCTGGCCTCAAGGGACTGGTGGTGTCCGACACCGAACTGGGTGATGTTCGCGGCGACGAGGGGTATTTCCACTACCGCCAGTACGACGCTGTAGAACTGGCCCGCACCCGGACGCTCGAGGACGTGTGGACCCTTCAGTTCAACGGAGCTCTTCCCCCCGCCGTCCCCCGCATAGAGCCCGGTCCGATGCGGAACCTCCCGGTCGAAGCCGCCCGGGTGGTGGATGCGGCCAGCGCTCGGATGGACGACCCCATGGCGGTGCTGAGAGTGGGGTTGCTGGCGGTGGCAGCAGTGGAGGGCCGCGGTCCCCTGCTGGACCGGTCGGCGACCCAGCGGCGTGACGACGCGGTGCGGCTTTCGGCGGTGGTCCCCACCATCCTGGCCCGTCACCACCGCCGCCGCGCCGGCCTCGAACCCCTCCACCCGGATGCGGGGATCTCTCATGCGGCCGACTACCTGCGGATGAGCATCGGCGGGACCGCAAGCGCCGAGGCTGTCCGGGCGGTGGAGCAGTACCTGGTGGTCACTCTCGATCACGGGTTCAACGTATCCACCTTCGCCAGCCGGGTGGTGGCCAGCACCGGCGCGGATATGGCCGGCGCGCTGGTGGCCGGCCTGGGCGCTTTGAGCGGTCCGCTTCACGGGGGAGCGCCCAGCCGGGTGATCGAGATGATCAAAGAGATCGGCTCCCCCGAGAAAGCCGCGCCCTGGGTCTCAGAGCGCCTGGCCGAGGGGCACAAGATCATGGGATTCGGACACGCCGTGTACCGGGTGCGGGACCCCCGGGGGGTGGTGCTCCGCGCCGCCGCCGAGAGCCTGGGAGGAGACCTGGTGGAGCGCGCAGCCGGGATCGAAGAGGAGATACTTGCGGTGCTGGCCAATTGGAAACCCGGGGTGCGCATCCTCACCAACGTCGAGTACTGGGCCTCGGTGGCCCTGGAGTTGGCCGGGGTCCCCCGCCAGATGTTCACCCCCACCTTCGCGGTCAGCCGCTCGATCGGCTGGGCCGCTCACGTGCTGGAACAGGCCGAAAAAGGAAAACTCCTCCGTCCCGCCGCCCGTTACGTCGGTCCCGAGCCGGCCCCCTAGTCGAGTTAGGAACCGGCCACCCGATAGGGAAGCGTGGCCTCGTCGAAGCCTCTAGGGGTGCGCTGGGGCTTTCCGTCCGGGTCGGTGAAGGCCGCCTTGATCTCGAGGGTCGCCACCGGCTCGGAACCCACCTCGGCTCTTTGGGACCATCGGGTGGAGGCCCGTCGCACCTCCCTCACCCGGGTGGTGATGCGGACCTCGTCGCCGAGGCGAGCCGGTGCGTAATACCGGATATTGGCCTCCACCAGCACGATCTGGAGACCCATCTCCGCCAAGCGGGCCATGGAGAAGCCCAGTTCGTCCAGGAGATCCACCCGGGCCATCTCGAAGTAGCTCAGGTAGCGGGCGTGGTTGACGTGGTTGTAAGGGTCGAGATCGGAAAAGCGAGCCCGCACCACGGTGCTGTGATCCATACCGGAAGGCTAGTGAGACGCTTTTTGACTAAGTCCCCGACCTCTTTAGCCTTTGGGAGCCAGTGGCAAAGATCGCCCGCTTCCCCCTGGTTCGCCTCATCTATTTCATCCTGGGGCTGATCTGTCTTGGGTTCGTGTTCCTGAGCTGGTTGCCGGGGATCCCCACCGCCGACTTCGTGATCCTGGCGCTGTTCTTCTTCGCCCGCTCCTCCAAGCGCTTCGAGATGTGGCTGCGCAACCATCCCGTGTTCGGAAAAATCATCAAGAGCTACCAGGGAGGCCTCACCGTCCGCGCCAAGGCGATCGCGCTGGTGGGCATCACCATTTCGATCGGCGTCTCAGCCGTCCTGCTGACCAGCGACACCACCCTCCGGGTGATACTGGTGGCCGTGGCCGCGGTGGCCTGGTGGTACGTTCTGACCCGCCCCACCAAACCCCTTCAAGCCGGCGTCTGATCACCCGACCCGTCCCTAGGCGGGAGTCCCGAAGACCTCCGCCGCAATCCGCTCGGCCGTCCCGTACTGTTCTGGACGGGGCTGGGTGATGGTGAACTCGTTGGCCCCCGCCTCTGCGTATCGCCCCAATACTTCGGCGAAGGCCCCGGGACTCGACCAGACATCCGGCAGGCGCTGAGGGGCGGTGGTGAAAGCCTCGATATGGACGGAACGGTTTATCTCGGCGGGATCCCTCCCGATCCTCTGGCACTCGGCGTCCAGGATCCGGTTCCGCCCGGCTATCTCCTTCACCGTCCCGAACGAGTTCCACCGGTCGCCAAAACGTGCACAGATCCGGAGCATCCGTGGACCGTGAGCGGCCAGCGTCAACGGCGGGCGGGGCCGCTGCACGGGGCGGGGACGGAGCCGGGCCTCCGACAATTGATAGTGCCGACCCTCATGGGAGACCGTCTCCCCCCGTAGCAGGAGGTCGATGATCTCCAGCGCCTCGGAGAACCGGTCCACCCGCACCCCAGGCTCGAAGAGCGGAATCCCGAACCGGCGGTGCTCCTCCTC
>JAAXHN010000021.1 GCA_012270885.1 Acidimicrobiia bacterium
GGACCATTCGGGACGTTGGCGGACCGGATTGCGATCGTTCGACCCCGGAGACTCTTCCTGCGGGACCGTCGAGCGGGATGGCAAGCTGCCCGTGCTGCCGATCGGAGATATCGGCTTGTGAGCATGCTCCAGCCTTGCCCTCTCTCGGCCTCTGGCCATCTGTGGTCTACTGTTCTTCAAGGGCCTCATCGTCCGCCGGCGCGCAGCCAGAAGCGGAGGTTGAGGCGCCGCTCGGTGCGGAGGCGCTGCATCCGTTGCCGGGCTTCGGGAGAGACGCGGATAGGAAGCGGTACACGGCGCAACATAAAGACACACAACAACACATAGAGCAACAATCGTACTACAAAGCTACACGGGGGGACACACACCCACCGTGAGCGCGAAAAAGCGCTCGTTGGCCTTCCCGCCAGGGATCACTGTGGTGAGAGCGACCCCCGCCGGGGAGGGGAGATGGTGCGAATTTTCAAGCGCGCCACCTCCCCCTGCCCGGTGGCGCACCAGCGCCGAAAACCAGGGGGTCGCTCTCACCACTTCCTCCCCCTCCAGGCGCGGCGCACCGGACGAGGCGGGGACACGCCAGCCGCTGCCCCGCCACGGTTGGCGCAGCCGGCGCGGGCAATCCGTGCCAACCCGCGTCCAATGCGGGTTTCCGGGCACAGCCTGGACCACAACGGCGAGGGCTTTGCCCTCTGAGAGAGAAGCGTTGCGGTGGTCAAAAGCGTGAGCCACCTGGTGNNCTCTCCATGACGACACCGAGGCCGCCATGGCCTTCGACGGTGTCCCAATCGGCTGGAGTGATGGCTTGGCGGAACATGAGGGCCTCTTTGCCGTCCTCGCCCATGTCTCCGACCGGCCAGGGCACCGGCCCGATCGTTGCGGCGCGGGCATCCGCTTCAGGCCGGGAGTCTTTCCATTGCCCTCCCATACGGTCCACCGGCATCCGATGTCGTCCGTAAGTGTCCGAATAATCAGTCACTTGTCCCGATCCAGGGCCTTGACTCAACCGATCCCGACTCGATACGATTGCTG
>JAAXHN010000022.1 GCA_012270885.1 Acidimicrobiia bacterium
TCCGGGAGGGGACGGGGAAGGCCGGCAGGTGGTTTGGTTTTGTGGGGGAAATAATAGACGGTATCGGGATGTATGTCAACTGAAGGGAGGATTAAGAATTCATCTCAAGCACGACCAACAATCCTTCTAAGGTGAGGTCGTCTTCTATGTCCGTGATCGTCTCGCAGACCGGCCCTATCAGCCTCGCCAGGCCCCCGGTTGCCACCACCGGCAGAGTCCCGAGCCTGTTCTCTGCGCAGATCCGCCTTACCAAGCCATCCACCAGACCGGCCCATCCAAACACCAGTCCGCTCTGCACCGCTTCGGTGGTGCTGCGCCCGGTGGCTCTGCCGGGCCTGGTCAACTCCACTGGCTGGAGCGCGGAGGCCGCGGCGGCCAGGGCGTCTCCGGCAACCTGTACCCCGGGAGCGATAGCGCCCCCGCAATAAGAACCTGAGGCGTCGATCACATCCACAGTGGTGGCCGTTCCGAAGTCGACCGCCAGTACGGGGGCGCCGTACAACTCCACCGCCCCGATGGCGTTGGCCACCCGGTCGGCGCCGACCTCCCGGGGGTTGTCGATGCGGATCTCCATGCCGGTGCGGGTTCCGGGCCCCACCACCACCAAAGGCCCGTTCACCATCTCGGTCAACACCGGGCGTATTGCCGGGACAGCGGTGGGCACCACGCTGGACAGCGCCGCGCCCTGCAGTGGTTGAGGGACTCCGGAGAGCAGCCCCGAGAGGAGAATGCGGTACTCGTCGCTGGTGCGGGAGGCCTCGGTGGAGATGCGCCAGCGGTGTTCCAGAGATCGGCCGCGGTAGGCCCCGATCACGGTCTGAGTGTTGCCGATGTCCAATGTCAAGCGCATGCCCTTCACCTGTAGAGGAGACTAGGGCCTTCCAGGAGGATTCCCCGATCGACCGCCAGGCCGTCGGAGCCCATGTCGAAGAAGACATTGTCGATCAGCCGTACGTCTCCCACCCAGGCGGCCGCCGCCAGAAACGAAGGGCGGTCGAGGGTGTCGAGCAAGGAGGCGTCTTCCTGGTCGGCCAGTTCCACGTATTCCCAGCCCACTCGATCTCTGTCTGCGGTCACTGCACGGCGTAGATCCTCGGCCGAAAGCTCTCCACCCTCGGCGGCCAGGGCAGCGGCCCACAGTCCCCGGCTGATGTCCAGGGCCGTTTCCCTCTCATTGGCGGACATCAAGGTGTTCCGGCTGGACAGCGCCAGGCCGTCGCTCTCCCGTATGGTGGGGCAACCGACGATCTCGATGGGGAAGCGAAGATCCCGCGCCATCCTGCGGATCATGGTCAGTTGCTGGGCGTCCTTGCGTCCGAAATAGGTTCTCTGCGCTCCCAGGCCGGCCAGGAGTTTCGTCACCACCAGGGCCACTCCCTCGAGGTGACCGGGGCGTCTTGTTCCCTCCATGATCCGGGCCACCCGGCCCGGATGAATGGCCGTGGACTCGGTGGATTCGTACATCTCTGAGGTGGACGGCGCGAACAGGATGTCCACGCCCGCCTCGGCGGCCAGCTGACAGTCCCGCTCGAAACTCCGGGGATAACGATCGAAGTCCGAGGACACGTTGAATTGTCGCGGATTGACGTATAGAGACATCGTCACCACCTTGCATTCTCGGCGTGCCCGCGAGATCAAGGACAGGTGACCCTCGTGGAGAAACCCCATGGTAGGCACCAACCCGATCGGCGCCGGTCCCTCTTCGCCACCGGACGGGTGGTACGCCTCCATGGCTGCAGACCGCGCCTCGGAGAAGCTCGAAACGATTCTCATGAGAGGAATCGGCTTTCGGACCGGTCGTCCGATGTCTTGTGGGCCTCTCTTCTGTCGCCGGTCCTATGGGCTGCTGTCCGTCCAAGCAGCCGGTACTGGTGGGCAAGGTCGGGAGAGACGGCTTCCGCGGCTTTCAGATGTCCGGTTATGGTGCCCCGGTCTCCCCGAACCACCGGACCGGTGAGAGCCTGATCGGGTCCCATCTCGAAACAGTTCTCCAATACCTGGGTGGCGAGGCCCCTGGATTGGGAGAAGGAGACCCCGGCCGCCTCGAACAGGTCGGCGGCCACTCCCAGGGCGGTGGCGACTCCCAGGGCGACGGTGGCGGCCCCGGCATGATAGAGAGGCTTGAAGCGGTCTTCCAGGATGAAACTGGAGATTCCCAGACTCTGGGCGAATGACCGAAGCAGTTCGGCCGCCTTCTCCGATCGGGCGGTGATCGCCGCGGTCGATCCTGACAGTGCTGTGGCCCCCCGCCGGGGTGAGGGGAGAGTCTGCAGGGGGTGAAGACACCCGACCTCCAGGCCGGCTTGCTCCAATGCCTCCAGCCGGGCAAGGGATGCGAATCCGGAGAGATGGGCAGCCATGCGCGCCGGAGGGGGATCGGATGCCAGCCGGATGGCTGTCTCCTCGATGACGTCGTCGGGGGTTCCCAGCAGCAGCAGGTCACAAGGTGACAGCCTGTTGGCTTGCTTCACCCTCGTCTCCGCCAGCTCCGGAGGGATAGCGCCGGAAGGACCGGTTAGCGTCTCAACCGAGTGTCCGGCTGCCAGAGCAGCAATGGCCAATGCGCCACCGGCGCGACCTGGCCCGATCACCGCCAGGCGGAGGCGGTTGTTCACTCTCCGGCGAGGTAATTCGGGACCAGCGAACGTCCCCGGGCGCCGAGCGGGCGGCCCAGGATCTGCTCGATGATGGTTACTGCCCTGACCGGATCGGGGACTAGCCCGGTATACACCAGGAACCCGCTCATCAGTCCTCCCAGGTCTTCATCGATCACGTCCCGGTGCACCAGGATCTTGGTGTCGGGGTCACTCAGCAGTTCGGACAGCTTGTCGTACAGAGAGCGCCGTTCGGTCTCCTCCACCTCGGAACCGACGGGGACCCGGTGGGCCCCGAAGCCGCACTCCCGATAGACCTTGATGTTCTGGTTGTTGGCCAAAAGGCTGACCACATCGGTGATCCCGGCTTCCTCTTGGAGCCACAGCACCTCCTGTTGGCGTCGTACCTTGCGATGTGCCACGCCCTGTCCGCCCAGTCGCTCGCTCACCGCCAAACGGGAGGTGATTATCCATCTGAAGCCTCGGGGTTTGAGAACGCCGGCTGGCATGATACGGGCTAGGAGGACCTGGATTGGTCGTTTCGGCTGGCGGCAGCCACCCTCTCTCTTCCGGGATCGCCGGATGTGATCCCCGGGGGTGGATGGAGGCGCATTTCGGGGGTGTCGGTGGCCTGCCACTTGGGCACGTCGTGGAATACCTCTTCGATGTCCTCGGCGTCAAGCGTCTCCTTTTCCAGGAGGTCCGCCACCATCCTGTCCAAGGCCGGACGGTGGGCCGCCAGGATCTGGCGCGCCTCGGAGTGCGCGACCCTGATCAGCTTGCGGACCTCGTCATCTATATCGGCGGCCAGTTGGTCTGAGTAATCAGGTTGCCGGTTGTAATCGCGACCCAAGAAAACCTCTCCCCCCGACCTCCCGTATTGCATCGGACCGAGTTGGTCGCTCATACCGTATTCCATAACCATCCGGCGGGCGATGGTGGTGGCTTTCTCGATGTCGTCGGTCGACCCGGTGGTGGGGTCGGCGTAGATGAGTTCCTCGGCGCTCCTTCCCCCCAGGAGCATGGCCAGCTTGTCGAGGAGTTCCGATCGCTTGACCAGGTATTTGTCTCGGGTGGGGAGCGCCAGGGTGTGACCCAGGGATCGACCCCGGGCGACGATTGTAACCTTGTGCACCGGGTCGGCCATGGGAAGCGCCCATCCCACCAGGGCATGTCCGGTTTCATGAAAGGCGATCAGCCTCTTTTCGTCGTCGGACATAATCCGGGCCTTGCGCTCCGGACCGGCGATCACCCGGTCGATGGCCTCCTCCAACTCCTGCATGCCGACTTCTTCCCTGTTGCGACGAGCCGCCAACAGAGCCGCCTCGTTGATCAGGTTGGCCAGGTCGGCGCCCGTGAAACCGGGGGTGCGCCGGGCCAGGACTTCCAGATCTATTTCGGGGTTGAGAGGCTTGCCCCGGGAGTGAACCTCCAGTATGGCCTGACGCCCCTTGATGTCGGGGGAGTCGATAACGATCTGGCGATCGAAGCGGCCGGGTCTGAGAAGTGCCGGATCGAGAATGTCGGGACGGTTGGTGGCAGCGATCACGATCACTCCGGTGTTGGTGTCGAAGCCATCCAGTTCCACCAGCAGTTGGTTGAGGGTCTGTTCCCGCTCGTCGTGCCCTCCTCCCAGCCCGGCGCCCCGATGGCGGCCCACCGCGTCGATCTCGTCTATGAAGATGATGGCGGGGCTGTTTTGCTTGGCCTGTTCGAAGAGATCACGGACTCTGCTGGCCCCCACACCAACGAACATCTCCACGAAATCGGATCCGGAGATGGAAAAGAACGGCCGGCCGGCTTCTCCCGCCACCGCCTTGGCCAAGAGCGTCTTTCCTGTGCCGGGAGGACCGAACAGCAGGACGCCCTTTGGAATCTTGGCGCCCATCGCCCGGAACTTGTCGGCGTCGGCCAGAAAGTCCCTGATCTCGCCCAACTCCTCGATGGCCTCCTCCAAGCCGGCCACATCCTCGAAGGTGACATCGGGATTGTCCTTCTTCACCATCTTGGCTCGGGTCTTTCCGAACTGCATTATCCGGTTGCCCGATCTTTGCATCTGCATGAAGATGAAGACCATGAACCCGATCAGGAGCAGCCAGGGCAGCATTCCCACCAGCACGCTCCAGGGTCCGGGAGGTTCGTGGTCGGTGTCGTATTGCACCCCGCGGTCGTCGAGTATCTCGGCGAGTTGGCCCTCATACCCCTCGGGGTATTTCGCCGCGAAGTCGTACTGTCCCGGCGGAAGGTTGGAGCCGACGTAGCGTCCCCTGGCCTCCAGCGAGCGAGTGAGAATCAACACCGACTCGACCTGGGATGCCTCAACGGCGGCCAGGAAGTCCCCCGTGGTTATTTCCCGGGCGGGATCGTCGTCGGCCCCGAAGTTCTGGAAGACCAGAGCCATCGTGACGATCAAAAGACCGTAGATCAGGAGGATGCGGAGGCTGCGACGCAATTTAATTCTTCTTAGTAGATGTTGTTGGACAAGGAGGCGTTACCGGTTAGGCATCATGGTAGGTGGGTCTGGGGCCCACCTACTCTTTAATGTTATCCGGGCCTGGGACATAGGAGCCTAGGACTGGGACAGGATGCCCACATAAGGCAGGTTCCGGTACTTGCCGTAATAGTCCAGCCCGTAGCCCACCACGAATTCGGGGCCGATCCGAAAGCCCACGTACTTGACGTCGACCGGTACCCGTTGGATGCCCTCCTTGAACAGAAGGGCGGCGATCTCTAGAGAAGCGGGTCCCCGCACCCTAAGGCTCTTCATCAGATAGTTGAGAGTGAGTCCCGAGTCGACTATGTCCTCGCAAATCAGTACGTGTCGTCCGGCGATTTCCTGCTCGAGATCCTTCAGAACCCGGACCACTCCCGATGTCTTGGTGGCGGCGCCATAGGAGGAGACCGCCATGTAGTCGAATTGGGTGGGGAGCTTGATCTGGCGGGCGAGATCGGCCATCACCATGAAGGTGCCCTTCAGAACTCCCACGATCAACAGGTCCCGTCCATCGTATTCGGCGGTTATCTGTTTGCCCATTTCCTGTAGGCGAACGGCGATTTGCTCACCGGAGATGAAGGGATTAATCGAATCCATCGATGTTTAATCCACCTTAGCCGCTCTGGCGAACAGCAACCGGTCGCCGGAGCGGGTCACGGTGACTCCACCTTCGAGTTCGGTACGCCGGGCCTTCCCCCCGGCCACTTTCAGCGCCCGTTGCACCTCGGCCTCGGCGCCGGCGTGAGGGCCCCGCACCCGTCGTAGTGCCTGCCGGACCACCCGCGAGGAGACGGGCGGCGGGAGATCAGCCAGCCGGGCACAGGAAAGTTCCACCGATCCGTCCTCGGACGTCCGCATCGGGGTGCGTGCGGCGAGTGACTCCAGATGGCACAGGTCGGCGCGGGCCAGAGAGGACATCCTCACCAGTCCTTCGCGAAGCCGTGGTTGGTATTCCGCCTCGAGTTGGGGGATCAGGCGTCGCCTGATGCGGTTGCGAAGATATCGGGGGTCGTCGTTTTGGGGATCGTCTTCCCACGGGAGACCGCTCAGGGTGGCTAACTCGCGGGTCTCCGAACGCCAAACCCCCAGGAGGGGACGATAAAACCGGCCCCTGCGCGGGGGGATACCCGCCATCCCGTCCAGGCCTGTCCCTCGCAGTAGGTTGTGCAACACCGTTTCGGCCTGATCGTCGGCGGTGTGGGCGGTTATTACCGCATCATCCGGTTTCGAGTGGTCGGTCAGTGCCCGGTAGCGGGCAGAGCGCATGGCGTCCTCGGTTTCGGCGTCCGGGTGGATCGGAACTTCCGCCAGGTCCATTCCCAACTTTGCGGAGATGCCCCGGGCGGCCTCGGCCATTCTGGAGGAGTGGGGAAGGGAATGGTTGACGTGGACGGCTCTCGCTATTCGTTCTTCCCGGGTCAGAAGCCATGCGGCCGCGGCCGAGTCGGCGCCCCCCGAGAGGGCAATCACCAACGGTCCGGGGGGAAACACAACCCGCTTGGCTATGTCGGCGAACAACTGGGTCACGCGCCGGGGGTCGGCGGTAGGGGAGGTGTGACTATCAACCGCCTGTGGATGCGCGGGTATCGTCAACTAACCGATTTGTACCGGGACCTCACCACTCTGGTGAAGTAAAGCACCACCGTGAGGACGCAGATGATCAGGGCAAGCGCCAGGCAGGTGGGTACCAGGTAGCGGTAGGTCCAATCGGCCACCGCCTCTGCAGGGGCGGATTCCTCCACCACAACTCCCGGGACGATCTCTGCCGGTTCTGCCTGTCCTCCTCCGGCTTTGTCGGTTTCTTCCTGCGCCAGAGCTGGCAATGCAACTCCCAAGGCCAGAATTGCGACCAAAGCCAGGGTTGGCCACCTATGCCGACTCATGGACACCATAGACTACCCCCTCTCAGCGGTGGCGTAGGCGTTGTCTCTCTATGGCCAGTCGCCCCCTGAGTCGCTCCATAAAGACTTCAGGCACCTCCTCGGTGAGGTGGTGCCTGATGGTGTAGCGGACGCGGCGCTCCACGATTTCTATGTTCTTACAAGGCGGACAGTAGCTGAAGTGGTTGACCAGTCGGTGCTCCGTCTCGACTTCCAGCTCGCCGTCGACATATCTGTAGAGGTAGGTGATGGTCTGGCGGCACTCTTTAGACATGCGGAATCTCCGATGGGGTCAGTCCCCGCTTGCTTGCATACTCCCACAACGCTTTTCGGAGGGCGTTTCTTCCCCGATGGAGCCGGGACATGACGGTTCCCATCGGAAGGTCGAGAGCGTGGGCTATCTCTTTGTACGACAAGCCTTCCACATCCGCCAGCAGAACCGGGATGCGGTAGATGACAGGAAGGTCTTCGATCGCTTCCACGATGTCCGACTCGAACATCTGCTCGATGAGATGGTCCTCGGGTGCCTTGGCCCAGGACTGGAAGCGGGAGTGCGAAAGGGACGGATAGGGAGGCACATCGCCACGCTCGCTCAATTCCGTCTCGCGGGGGCGGCGAGAGCGTCTTCGGTACTCGTTGATGAAAGTGTTGGTGAGAATCCGGAACAGCCAGGCCTTGAGGTTGGTCCCCGCCCGAAAGGTGTGATAACCCCGGTATGCCCGCAACAGGGCCTCCTGCACCAGGTCCTCGGCGTCAGGGCGGTTGCGGGCCAGGCGGAGCGCCATTCCATAGAGTTGAGGAATCAACTCCGCGACGTCCTGCTCGAACGTTGTCTGGTCCGCCATACCCCTCAACGGTAGTAGCTTCTGAAAGACTTCGGTATCCGCTACCGCATTGTCTCAAACCGAGGCCCTGATAAGAGTTGGTCAGATCCGAGGGTGGCGAAGGTCACCCTTTATCACCAAGTCTGTATGGGTGGCTTTGGAGCGTGGGATGTGGATATTCTGGGATTTTTAGCATGGTTTATCCTATATAGCATTGTTTTGTCACACCTCTGTGGTATGGTATGTACATGGTCAGATACGGATCGAATGGGTTATCGGCTCACCGCGTGGAGGTGGTGTTGCCTTCCGCGTCGGTGACGGATGCCACGGTGGAGCAGTTGGAAGAACGTATGCGTTCGGCCAGCCGGGCCGAGTCGCAAGCCAAGGCTGTGCGGGTTGAGGCTGCCGCGGAGCTTGTGCTTCGGAGGGGGCAGGGTTTGACGGAGAAGACCGTGCGTTCCCAGTCCGGCCAGTCCACCGGCAAGTCGCGCAAAGAGGTGGAGACCGCCGGCAAGCTGAAGGACCTGCCGGTTACTGCGGATGCTTTCCGCAAGGGCGAGATCACCTTCGACCATGCCCAGATCATTGCCGACACCGCGGGGCGGGTCGAGATCGATGAGAAGGAGTTGGTGGATAAGGCGTCTTCGGAGCCGGCGGACATCTTCGCCCGCACGGCCCGCCAACACGAGCAGGAACGATCCGAAGACGACGGTATGTTGACGTTGAAGAAGCAACGCCGGAATCGCAGGGCTTGGATCAGGGTGAATCGGGGCGACGGAATGACCGTGTTGCACGCCGAACTCGACCCGATAACCGGAGAGCGGGTGAAGACCGCTCTTTCGGCAAAAACCAAGAGTTGTGGAGGGAAGAGGACCCTGACCACCGCCCCTCGACCGAGCAGCGCATGGCCGACGCCCTGGCGAATCTGATCTGCCGACCGGACGCCCGCAAGAAAGCGCCGATCACCACTCTGTTTCTCATCGCGGACTACGACATCGGTTTGCAACAGATCCGCAACGCTCGCCTCGGGGACGGCACACCCATGCCGGTGGAGGTGTTCAAGGACTTGGCCTGCCAGGCCCGCATCCTTCCTGCCATCTTCAACTCCCGGGGACAGCCTCTCTGGGTGGGTTTGGGGAGACGAATCGCCACCCCGGCGCAACGGATGGCTCTGATCGCTCGAGACCGGGGATGTGTGGGATGCGGCGCCGACCCGGCCTGGTGCCAGGCGCATCACATTGTCCACTGGGCCGCTGACGGTCCGACCGACATCGACAACCTGGTCCTGCTATGCAGCCGGTGTCACCATCGGGTCCATGACGAAGACTGGGAAATCCAGCAGGCCCCTCAAGGAGAGTTCGTTCTCCAACCTCCGTGGCCGGACAATCGACGGCCCCTACCCATCAAAACACCCCGGCGCCGTCGCCGCAAGTCCACCACCAAGCTACGGAGTTGACGGTAGCGAGAGCCAAGCTGGCAAAAAATCCTACCGGCAGGGGTTGCCTTTTTCGATTGTTCTGCCCACATTGTTGATGCTGCACAAATACCTGGCGGTCCCCGGGATAGGAGCTCAACCCGAACCGTGAAGTTCTCAGGCCAAAGACTGTCAAGAACGCCTGTGAAGCAGGCTTGCCTTTTCGCGATTTCCGGACTCGGTGGTGGTGGCGGGGGCGGGCCCTTTGCCTCGATTTTCGCGTTTTAGTGACTGTTTTCGCGAGAAATGGTTTTGGGGTGGGGTAAGGGGGGCAACCTCTGGCTTTTGTGGCTGTTGTCTACAACCGGTCCAATAGGGTTGGCAACTCTGCAACTGTTTCCACTACCGCGTCAGGTGAAGGACTCGCCGGCGGGCGGTTGGAAACACCGCTGAGGGCCAGGACTGAGTACCAGCCGGCATTGGCCGCCATTTGCAGATCCGTTTCGGCTCGGTCTCCCACCATGATCACCCGTCCCTCGGAGACATGTTCCCTAAGAAGGGCGAACATGGGTTGATGGGGCTTTCCCGCCGGCAGTGCCTTCCGCCCGGTGGCGTACTCCACCGCCGCCACTATCGCACCGGCCGCCGGCCAGATTCCCTCGTCGGTGGGGAAACTCGGGTCGGTGTTGGTGGCGACGAGCCTGGCCCCGGCCCACACCGCCTGGCAGACATCTCGCAGTAGACCATAGGAGAGATGCGGAGCGAACCCGACGACTGCCGCTCGAGCTTGCCGCCAGTCTGTCACTACTTTCACACCCGCCCCTCCGAGAGCCTCTACTATCCCGTGTCCACCCAGCACCAGGGAGGGGGGGAGATCGGCGCTCAGAAGGCGGGCGGCGGCCATCGCCGAGGTGAACACCTGGTCGACCCGGGCAGGATAGGAGGTAGCCCGCCGAATCTTCCGGGCAGTGGCCGATGGAGTGCGACTTGAATTGTTGGTGCAGAACAGTACCCGGTAGCCCCGCTGCTCGATCGCGGTCAAGGCTTCATTCGCGCCTTTTACGCCCACGTTGCCGAGGTAGATCACCCCGTCCAGGTCGAAGATCACAGTCCCGGCCGGATGCTTCACAGCACCTCCAGCAAAGAGAACATGGTTGGAACCAGTGGGTAGTCTCTGACTTCGGTGATGGGCACCCAGCGAACGTCGGCTGCATCATCGCCGGCCTGAAGCTCTCCTCCCACCACTTCGCACGCAAAGTCAACCAGGGAGAAATGCCACTCGGGCGGCTGGCCGGGCCCGACCGACTCTCCGGTCCAGATGACGGGACCTACCTTCACCTCCAGTCCGGTCTCCTCCCGGGCTTCCCGCTTGGCTGCCTCCCTCCAAGTCTCGCCCCAGCGGACTTTCCCTCCGGGCACCGCCCACAGGCCCCTTCCTACGCCATCGCCCCGTTGGATCACCAACAGCCTGTCCTGGTCGTCTAGGATCACCACCCCTACACCAGGAATTGGGTTCATCCCTTCCGGCCCTTCTGTGGACCCTATGGCGGGCATGAGGCGGCATCCGCTTCAGTTCTGTCACGGCCATGGACGGAACGGAGGTTGGAGGAGGTCAACGACAATCGATGCAGATCTTGGACCGGGGGGAGGCTTTTTGGGTGATTCTCTTCACCAGGAAGCACGACACGCACAGGAACTCGTTCTGGCGGATGGCGTGATCGTCCGGGTTGATGGAGAGTTCCGCGCGCCGGATCCCCGCCACCTCCATGGCTTGCTCCGAGGTGAGCAAATCCCCCGATACTCCCTTTTCCACCATGTTGAGTTCCTCGCCCTCCAACCCCGAGAGCTCGTCATCGGCCTCGGCGTCGTCCTCGTCTTGGGAGCCGTCGCTGAAGTCTCCATCGGGTTCGTAGTCGTCTCCGATGTCGGAGTCGAGGTCCTCATCCTCGAAGTCCTGTTCAAAGGCGGACTGGTTTCTCACAGCGACAGTTGACTCCCGGCGGTAAAGCGTTCAAGGCCCTTCGGATCGGAGCGCAAGTATAGATCGCCATCAGCGCAAATGTTGACATATCCCCACTCTGGATCATGGGAGGTGGTTCTCCCAGGGCAATATTCGCCATCCTGCTGCCTATCTGTTGAGATGAGCGGCCACCACCCCGCGGTCGATGCACCGGAGAGCGGAGCGGGCGGGACCCGAAATCTGCGGGAATGCGTCGCGCAGTTGCCTCAATAGATCGACCAATTGTCTGGCCGTCCTCACGAAATCTCCCGGAGTCTGACCGTTTTCCACCAGATCGGCCAAAGAGGCGCCGTTCGCCCATCGGTACATGTCGCTGCCGCAGCCGGGTTCGGGGAATCTGGTGGGTTCGATCTGGCGGGATGATTCGGCGCGGTTCAAGGACTCGCACAACTCCATGAGTCTCTCCCAGCGGTCGGCCAGTCTGGCGGTCGGCCAGGAACCGGATGGGGGAGAGGAGTTGCGGGGATCGTAGACGAAGGCCGATCCGAACGCAGCCGTCTCCGCGGGGTTCAAGCCCCCGAACAGGCCTTTGATGACCGCTTCCGATACCAGCAGATCCCGCTCGTTGTAGATGAGTCTCAGCCTGTCTCCTCCCGGGGTGACAGCCCATCCCGAGAGGTAGCCCCACTCCTCCATCAGCGTCCGGACCGCCTTGAAACGGTTTTGCAGGCCCTCTGTGGCCCAGTCGTCTCCCGACTGGAGATGAGCCAGGCGCCTGCGGGTGCGGATCGCTCTCCGTGCATGGCGAAGATGAACTTCCAGATCGGGGCAGTCAGCCACCGGATGGTCACGCAGCCGGGATTCCCGCACCGATTGTGCGGAGGCTCTGTACTTGGAGGGGAGGCGGCGCAGGCGTGCGGCCATCTCCCGGTTGAGGGCCCGACTATCGGAGTGCCGCCGGTTGGGCACTTCGATGTGTCCCATCCGGACGGTGCCCTCCACCAGATCTCGGGATACCATCGATAAGGCGTTTCCCGACTCGGACACGGCCAGTACCCGGGGCGCCTTGGAACGTCGGGCGAGTCTTCGCACTACCACGTACCGACCCGCGCGGCGTCCAGAGGGAATCTCGAATACGTCGCCGATTCGCAGGGTTTCGAACCAACTGCCGCGTCTGGTCTTGCCCTGGCTGAGCAGTTCAAGGTAGTCGAGCACGGACCCACGCTCGCATAGGCTGGCCCGCTCTTCATGGTCGAGCTTCCGGGACAGATCTTCGACCAGGCGCTTCTCAGCCTGCAATCGGGAAGCCTGCTGATAGTTGGCGAAGGAAGCCGAGAGCAGATCCGAAGCCCGCTCGGCGGGATAGTTGGCGACCAGGTTGGAGACCATGTTGTAGGTGATGCGGAAGCTGGACATCAGGGGGTGGGCGCCTGCGCCCGCGGCCTTTATGACCTCCTGGAAGGGGACGTAGCGCGAGTAGAGCACTATTCCGAAGCCCTCGGTGTCTATTCCTCGTCGACCGGCTCGCCCGGTGAGCTGGGTGTAGTCCCCCGGTTCCAGTGCCTGATGGGTCTCTCCGGTGAACTTGGTCAGCGATTCGAGCACCACGGTCCGGGCCGGCATATTGATTCCCAGTGCCAGGGTTTCGGTGGCGAACACCACTCCCAGCAGACCGGCCGCGAACAACTCTTCAGTCGCCTCCTTGAAGGCGGGAACCATGCCGGCGTGGTGGGCGGCGACTCCGGATTCCAGGCGGTCCAACCATCCCGAGTAGTCCAGGGCCTCCAGGTCCGCCTCCGAGAGATGAGCGGTATGGGCTTCGGCAACCTGCCGGATCACTTCCCGGTTTTCCTCAGGGGTGAGCCGGATTCCGGCCCTCCTCACCGAAGCCGCGGCCGCCTCGCAGCCAGCCCGGGAGAAAATAAAGTAAATGGCGGGGAGAAGGTTGTCACAGGAGAGGGCCTCCACCACCTGGGCGCGTCGCGGCGCGGCGAACCGGCGCCGGTTACGTCCGCTCGACAGGAGCGAGGAGATGCGAGGATTGGGCTTCTTCCTGCCGTCCGCGTGCACGAAGGTGGGCAGCATCCGCATCGGCTGGGGACCCCAGCGATCACGGATAGCGTAAAGGTCCCGGAGTGGGACCGGTCGTTGCACGGCCCTCACCAGCCGGGTCTCGCCTCGGCAACGGGTGACCCAGCCCGTGAACTCGAAAGCGTTGGAGACGGTGGCGGAGAGGCACACCATCTGCAACGGGGGTGGGGCGTGAATGATTATCTCCTCCCAAACCGCTCCGCGGGCTCGGTCTGCCAGGTAATGCACCTCATCCAGAATCGCCACTCCCACGCCGGCCAGTTCCTCGGGATCGGTGTAGAGCATGTTGCGGAGGACCTCGGCGGTCATCACCACGATCGGAGCCCCTCCTCCGATGGCGTTGTCCCCGGTCAGGAGGCCGACTCTCTCCCGCCCGTACTGGTTACAGAGATCCTTGTACTTCTGGTTGGAAAGAGCCTTGATAGGGGTGGTGTAAAAGGCTCTCAGCCCCTTGGTCAGGGCAAGGTGGATTGCCACCTCGGCCACCAGGGTCTTGCCCGCTCCTGTGGGAGCGGTCACGACGATGTTGAGGCCTTCTTCCAGCGCCTCGGCCGCTTCGGCCTGGAATGGATCGGGTTCGAATGGCAGGTCTTCCAGGAATTGGCGGCTGACCGGCCCAGTGCTCACTTCCTCAGCACCAGCCGGACCAGCCAGTATGTGATCTCATAGAAGGCGTACAGGGGAACCGACAGCATGGACAGAGTCAGCACATCCCCTGTTGGCGTGATAATCGCCGCGCCGGTCACCACCAGGAGCACCGCCCATCTCCGACCCCGGGCCAGTTGTTTCGAGGTAACCACGTTGGCGGCCGCGGCGGTGAACAGGAAGACCGGATACAAAAAGGAGATCCCGAACGCCAGAAGGAACCGGATGGAAAAGGAGAAGTAGTCGGTCAGCCGGAGGTTGTTCGCCACGTCATCGAATATTCCCAGCAGGAAGGCGAGCCCCCGACCCATGGTCTGATAGCCCACAGCCACTCCCAGGCAGAAGAGAACCGTGCAGGAGATCACGATTGGTATCGCCCACTTCTTCTCCCGGCGGGTGAGGGCCGGATTGATGAACATCCATATCTGGTAGATGACCGCGGGGCTCGCCAAAACTGCTCCGCCGAAGAAAGCGATCTTCATCAGTACGGAGAATTCCTCGGTGGGCGCCAGGACTTGCAGGGTGTTCTCCTCGCCGGGAAAGGCTCGGTCATAGGGAAGTTGGAGGAGGTCCTTTATGAAATTGCCGAAGATCAGCGCGATGACCGATCCGATCAGGATGGCTACCGCAGACTTGACCAAGCGCCACCGCAACTCGTTGAGATGGGAGAGAATGGACTGGCGACTCTCGTTCGTCATGTGCGGGGGGCGGCGGACGGTTCCGGGTCCGGCCGGGTATCAGGATCGCCGATGGACTCCTCGGGCTCCTCTGTTCCTTCGGCGGTCTCCGGCCCCTGATCATCGGCCGCCTCTTGCTCCTCTGCGCGCTCGGTCCCCGGTTGGGTATCGGTCGGTCGGGCGAGCGGAGTGGAGGCTTTCAACGCCTTCTCCGAATCCGAAAGTGACTTCTGCAACTCCGAGGCCGCCTCCTTGGTGGGCGTGACCACGTCCTCGGCCACCTGTCTCATTTCCTCCACAGCCAACTCCTTCTCGATCCCCTCTCGGAGTTCCCGGGCGGCCACCCTGAATTCGGCCATCATCTTCCCGGCCTTCCGGGCCATCTCGGGAAGCCGGTGCGGGCCGAACACCACCATCGCCACCACCAGGATGACCAGAATCTCATTCCACTCAGGCATAGATTCCCCAATGGTAAAGCCTTTGCGGAACCCGATCGGGCGCCCGTCCGATCGGGCGCATAGACTACCTTCCCGACCAGGCGGCGGGCCGCTTTTCCATGAAAGCGCTGATGCCCTCGGAGGCATCCTGGGACAAGAGGGTTGCGGTGAGACCTCCCGCCAGGAAGTCCAGCGCTGCGTCTATCCCTAGGTCGTTCACCATCCAGAAAGTGTCCTTCCCGAGTTGGAGGGCGGCCGGACTCTGGGAGGTCAGCGAACGGACTGTCTCCGAGACCGTGTGATCGAGCCGATCCCGGTCCACCACCTGGGAGACTGCCCCCAGCGCAAGCGCTTCGGTCGGGGTCAGCAACCTACCGGTCATCATCATCTCGAGCAGCGCTCGTCGGGGGATGGTCCGGACTAGGACTGCCGAGATGAGCATCGGCCAAACCCCGACCCTTACCTCGGGAGTGCCCAACTTGGCTTCCTCGACGCAGATCACGATGTCGCACGCGCACATGAGTCCGAACCCTCCTCCCAGGGCATGTCCGTTCACTCGTGCAATGGTGGGCTTTCCTCCCCGGATCATCAATCTGAACAGATCGGCCAGAGCGCCCCGTTGGCGGTGGAGTCCCACAGGATCGTCGAATATCCCCCCGTCCAGGTCCGCCCCGGCGCAGAAAGCCTGCTCCCCCGAGCCGGTATAGACCAGAACCCGCACCTCGGGATCTTCCAGGGCCCGGCGCGTGCCGGAAATCAGTCCTTCCAGGGTCTTCACGGACAGCGGGTTTCTGCGATGCGGATGATCGATGGTGAGCGTGGCTCGCCCTTCGCCGGCTTCATATCGAACCATGATGCGCCTCTTTCTAGGGAAGTTGGGAGTGGTCGAGGACATGCCTACAAGTATGCCCTGATGAGGTGGAGCGATGCTCGGTTCACGTTCCCGTGGCCTGATGTTGGTTCTGCTGCAGTTGAAAGCAGTAGCCTTGACCCGAGTGGGCAAGGGACACGGGACGATGACGGGTGGGTGGGCTGTGATCCGGAGGCTGTGGCTCGACGGGATCACCGATGGCTGATCTGGAGGTGGCCGGAAAATGGCGCTGATGATGCTGATAAGACACGGTCGGACGGCCGGCAACTCGACGGGCCGGTTCATCGGGCAGTATGACGAGAGGATCGACGAGGCCGGCGCCCGGCAAGCCTCCCTGCTGGTGCCCAGGCTGGAGCAGTTCGGACCTGACCGGCTGATCTCAAGCGATCTGCAGCGATGCACCCAGACGATGGCGCCTTTCGCTTCGGCGTCGAGGATGGAGCTGGAAACGGATCCTCGGCTGCGGGAGGTGGGTGACGGGGAGTGGACCAACCGGACCCAGGAAGAACTCTGGGGGGGATGGCCCGACTTGATGCGTCGCTACTACCAGGGAGAGGACGTGCCCCGACCCGGAGGAGAGCGGTGGGAGGACGTCCGGAGGCGTGTGCTGGCCGCCCTCACCGGGATCGCCTCCGAGATGGGACCTACGGACAGGGTGGTCATCTGCACCCACGCCGGACCCTCCCTGCTCTTCGCATCCTGGATAACCGGGGTCGAACTTCCGGGAAACATCTTTTTGGGCCCGTTCTCTCCCCCGGACAACGCTTCTGTGACTCTCGCCGACCCGCACAAGCCTTTGTTGATCAGCTATAACGAGACCTGCCATCTAACCGCATAGGTCCTGTCCCCAACCGAAGCCACGGGCGGGGATGAACTAGGAGTTGGAGAGGTCTCTGATGTCGGCGGCCAGGGTTGTCCACTCCTCCTCGGAGAACACGGCGTCTCCCGCCATGCTGTAGATTCCCACCCGCTGCAGCCTTCCGGAGTACCGGGAGACGATCCGGTCGGCAAGTTCGGAGAGGGGGGCTACCACCGCCACTTCATGTACTACCTCGTCGGGAATCACATCCGCCATCTTCTGCCACTCACCCCGCTTGCTCATTGCGTTGAGAGTGGGACCGAAGTCCCATCCATGGCTATCCAGGACCGGGGCGTAGCTGGGAGTTGAGGCATAGAAGGCGATTTGCTCCTTCACGGCGCGGATCGGGCGTTCCATCTCCTGGGTGTCGCGGCCGGTCACCACGAAGACCGGAGCTGTCAGCGCCACGTCGTCGAGGGAACGGCCCTCCTGTTCGGCGCCTTCCCTGACGGCGGGGAGCACGACTTCGTCCAGGTATTTGACGGTGTGAAAGGGGTGGACATGAAACCCGTCGCACATCTCGCCGGCCAGATGGCTGAGCATCGGTCCTACCCCGGCGATGAAAACCGGGATCTCCGGCAGTTGGTTCGGGCCGGGATTGAAAAAGGGAGTCATCAGGGTGAGCTGGTAAAACTCTCCCCGGTATCGCAGCCGGGTTCCGTTCTGAAAGCAGTCCCACACCGCCCGGAGCGCCTTGATGTAATCGCGGAGCCGGTCGGTCGGTCGGGACCACTCTGTCGAGAAACGGCGGGTTATGTGGGGTCTGATCTGGGTGCCCAACCCCAGTAGGAACTTGCCGCCCGCCGCAATTTGCATGTCCCAGGCCAACTGGGCCATAACCATGGGTGACCGAGGGAAGGCCAGGGTTATGGCGGTTCCAACCTCCAGTCCTGGTTCGGCATGGGAAGCCAGGCACCCGGAGAGGAAGGGTTCGTGGCTGGTCTCGGCAGTGAAGAAGCCATGGTATCCGATTCGGGCGGCGCGTCGGGCAGCCTCGGGGGCGGCTGTGGGCGGCAGGTTGGGGAAGTAGTAGTCGAATTTCATGGTCTGTGTCCCTGATTATCTCCGGTCGCTGGCGACATCCCAGACATTAGACTCATACCCCACAATGAGACGAGTCTTCAAAACGGCGGTGGTCGTGGGAGGGATCGGCGCGTTGGTTTGGAGCATGCGAAAGCGCGTTCGCATTGCCATCGGACGTGGGCCCTCCGAGCCCGATTTTCACATTATCGAGCCCGTCTCGGAAGAAGCCGAGGGTACGATGGCCGCCGAAGCGGAGCAGGATCCCGATGCAGAACCGTCTCCCGACTCCGATCCCGACGAGTCCGGGTCTGACGTCCAAGACGAACCCCGCTGATCCCCGACCCGACCGGCTTAGCGGAGGGCCGAACGTCCAGGTAGCACCTGCCGCCCGTTCCGAAGGCTCCCCCTATCTGGTCGATCCCGACCGCCTGGATCAGGTGGTCGGCGCCGATGAGCCTCCTTATCGTTCCAACCAACTCCAGGAGTGGCTGTACAGGCATCCGGTGCTGCACGCCCGGGAGATGACCAACCTGCCAGGTGGCCTCCGTCGTGCGCTTTCCCACCGGCTGTGGCCCTTTGAAGTGGAGGAGCATCAGAGCGCCGATCGGGGCGCCACGCATAAGTGGCTCTTCAGGACCGGCGACGGAGCGGCCATCGAGTCGGTAGTAATGGGATACAGGACCCGCACCACCCTGTGTGTGTCGTCCCAGGCCGGATGCGCACTGGCCTGCACATTTTGCGCCACGGGACAGTTCGGTTTCGAAAGGCATCTGCAAGCAGGGGAGATCGTGGCCCAAGTGGCCTACGCCAACGCATTTCTCAGAGAGCATCCCCTCCGCAGTTCCCCTCCCCGTGTGACCAACGTGGTGTTCATGGGTATGGGAGAGCCCTTGGCCAACTATCCCAGGGTGCGGAGCGCAATCGGGTTGATGATCGGCGAGATGGGCATGTCGGCGCGCTCACTCACAGTTTCCACCGTGGGCGTGGTGCCCGGGATACGGCGGCTGGCCGACGATCCCTGGCCGGTCAACCTCGCCGTGAGCCTGCACGCCGCGGATGACGAGCTTCGGTCCCTGCTGGTCCCGCTCAACCGGAGATATCCCCTCTCGGAGATCGAGGCGGCCGCCTCCTATTTCTTCGAGAAGAAAGGGAGAAGGGTTTCCCTGGAGTGGACCATGATCAGAGGCGTCAACGATCACCGTTCCCAGGCTGACCGGCTAGCCGTGATAGCCCGGCGCCTTCGGGCCCACGTCAACCTGATCGCCCTCAACCCGACCCCGCTCAGCAGCGATATGCCCTCCACCCCGCAGGCGATCGGGCGCTTCGCCGCCGCGCTGAGGCATGGCGGAGTGAACGTTACGGTACGGAGCACCCGGGGAACCGAGATAGACGCCGCCTGCGGCCAACTGCGGGTCAGATCCAGCCGCGGAAGCTAGCGGAGCGCCCGGTCCGCTTCCATTGCACCCAATGGGCTTGGTATCGTCGCCCTGATGGAGGAAGAAGCGGGAATCACGCCCGAGTTGATAGAAGTGCGGGCCGATGAGCGGTTCGACGAGGCGCGTCTTGCGGCCTACCTGCGTAATGGACTTCCCGGGAGTGACCAACCCCTGACCGTTCGGCAATTCGCGCGGGGGAAGGCGAACCTCACTTATCTGCTCATCTATGGCGATCCCCGAACTCCGACGAGAGAGTACGTACTTCGCCGGCCGCCGCTCGGTCCGGTGGCGCCGGGATCACACGACATGGCGCGGGAGTACCGGGTACTGGCCACTCTGTGGCGCGCTTTTCCGCTGGCAGCTCGCGCTTTTCTCTTCTGTGATGACGAATCGGTGCTGGGGGCCCCGTTCTTCGTTATGGAGCGGCGGCGCGGTGTGGTGGTGCAGGGCGTGATTCCCCCGGAGTTCGGAGGCGGGGAGAACCCGGTCGCCAACCGGAAGCTGTCGGAAGTGGTTGTCGACACCCTGGCCGAGTTTCACGCGGTGGATCCGGACTCGGCCGGACTGGGGGATCTGGGTTACCCGGAGGGTTTCATACAGCGTCAATTGCAGGGATGGCTGGGGCGGTGGCGTCGCGCCAGCCATGCACCCAACCCACTGGTCGACGAGTTGTCGCTCTGGCTGGAGGAGACGATGCCCGCCTCGCCCGCCCCCACCCTGCTCCACAATGACTGGAGGCTGGACAACATGGCCGTTCATCCCGGGGATCCGGGGAGGTGCGTAGCTGTCTACGACTGGGACATGTGTACCCGCGGAGACCCGTTTGCGGATGTCGGCACCCTGATGGCATGCTGGTTCGACCCCGATGAGCAGTCGATAATTCTCGATCTGATGCCCACCCGCTCCCGGGGCTTCATGACACGACGGGAAGCGATCTGTCGCTATGGTCGGAAGTCGGGCCGCGACATCTCGAACATGCATTGGTATCTGGTGTTCGGCACCTTCAAATTGGGCGTGATTCTCCAGCAGATATACATTCGCTGGCTACGGGGTCAGACCAAAGACGATCGGTTCTCCCGTATGGGACAGGACGCCGCCTTGCTCTTCGAATTGGCTGCCGACCGAAGGTCCGTCTAACGGGTCCAGTCGACCTATCGGGGGGTTGTGTGAAGGAGTGTTACGCCAATGGTTTAGCCATAGCAGATGGTGGCGCGATGCTTATAAAAAACCAATGCTGATCATCTGCCAAAGTATATTGTATTCTGTATAGAATCGTACTGAATTAGTGGAGTTTGTGTGCTACAGTTCACACAATGGAGCGAGGTTTTTCGGAAAAGAAAGAAGTAGTAGCAGCTTGGCTGAATAGGTTGCCCGCCGCCGGAGTCGGGATAGCCGTAGACTATCAGCAGTCCTACGGGCTCAGTTACGTGGACGCCAAGGCATTGGAGCTTCTTTACTCCGCCCCGATGGGCCCGCGCCAGCTTGCCGAGAAGCTGCAGATGAGTCCGGCGGGCATCACCAAACTGGTTGACCGCTTGGAGCGGCGCGGGTTGGTCCTGCGTCGCCGCCATCCGGCCGACCGGCGCCGTTCGATGGTGCTCATTACTGACAAGGCTCTGGTCTCGGGCTTTCAACGCCAGCAGGTGCGGGAACTGATAGACAAGGCGGTTGGAGACGCTACGGAGAACCAGTTGGAAGTTCTATACGCCTTTCTCGAAGGACTGGGTCAGGAATTGGAGAGTGAGGGTCTGATCAAGGCCTAGCCATCTTGGAGAGGGATCGGTGTAGCCTGCCCACTGTGACAAGACTGGCGGTTTCCGGGCCTTCCCGCAAGTGCGCCGAGGCTGGGGCGGCCTTGGGCCGAGCAGGGGGTAACGCGGTTGACGCCGCCCTGGCCGCGATGATGGTGGGGCTGGTGACCGAGATCGCGGTGATCGCTCCGGGTGCAGGGGGCTTCGTGACGGTGGGAGGCCCGGACCACCCCCCGGTGGTGTATGACGGTGCGATGACGATGCCCGGGCTGGGATTGGATCCTGACCGGTTGGGAAGCGGAGGGGTTCCGGTGCACATCGGGTACGGCGGGGGAGTAAACACCATAGTGGGCCCGGGCAGTGTGGCTGTCCCGGGGGGTTGGGCTGCCATGGGGGCGGTGTGGAGAGACTACGGTTCCGCTCCCTGGGGGGAGATTGTGGCCCCGGCCCTCGACCATGCTCGCCGGGGGTTCCCGCTGGGCTCGGTTGCCGACTACTACCTGCAGTACTCCTTCGATCCCATCTTTTCCTTGGACCCCAAGTCCCGGGCGGCTCTTCACAACGGGAATCGACGACGCAACGCCGGCGAGTTGATCTGGGTGCCCGGTCTGGCAGACGCCCTGGCGACTGTCTCTTCGGAAGGGAGCGAAGTTCTCTATCAGGGGGATCTGGGACGGGAGATTTCCAGAGACCTTCTCGAGCGAGGAGGGATCATAACCAGCCGGGACCTGTCCGAGTACCGGGTACGGAAGCGCTCTCCGATAATCCTTGGGCTGGATGAGTGGACGGTGGCGATCAATCCCCCTCCGGCGGTGGGCGGAGTGGCTCTGGCCGCGATGCTGGCCAAAGTGGACCTGAAGGCGCCGCTGTCGCCCCGGAGCCTTATAGATGCGCAGTTGGAGGTGCTTGGCTACCGCTCTTCCCACATAGACGGCGTCCGGGATTGGCGGGAGGGGATCGAAGGGATGTCCAAGTTGATGCTGGCGGGTTTGGGCTCTGCGTCCACGGTGAACATCTCGGCGGTGGATTCTTCCGGTCTGGCTTGCGCGGTCACCCTGTCGGGAGGTTACGGATCGGGAGTGATCGCGGGCGGAAGCGGCATGTGGATGAACAACTCGCTCGGGGAGATAGAACTGACCGGCGGGAAGTTCCACGGACAGTCTCCGGGGCAGCGTCTCATGTCGAACATGGCCCCCACCGTCATGTGGAAGGACACGGGTGCGGTGGTGGCCGCCGGGTCCCCCGGAGCCGACCGAATCACCACCGCTTTGCAGGCCACGCTGCTCTCGGTGATCGTGGACGGATGTTCGTTGGCCGAAGCGGTGGAGCGCCACCGCGCCCATGTGGAGCGCACGCCGGGGGGGTGGAGTCTCCGTTACGAAGAGGGTTTCCCCACCGACGGCCTGGATGTCCCTCTCCGCGCCTTCGGCGGACGCCACATGTATTTCGGAGGGGTCAGCGCCGCCGCACTCCGCCCCGACGGATCGATGGAAGCGGTTGCCGACTCCCGCCGGGTCGGGAAGGGGATCGTCGTATAAAGCGGGCAGATTATTCCTTTCTGGGCAGGTGGCAGTGGGCGGTTGCCCATCTGGTGGTGCTTGCCCTGGTTCTTGTGCTGGTCAATCTCGGCTTCTGGCAGCTGCGACGCCTAGCAGAGAAAAGGCTCGATAACCAGGTGGGGATGGCACGCAACGCCGCCGATCCTCTTGATCTGGAATCGATGGTGGCCGGAGCCGGATCCGAGATAGACACTCTCGAGTTCCGGCGGGCCGTCACCCGGGGCGAGTGGGACACCGATTATGAGGTGTATGTCCGCTCACAGGTGAGAGAGGGTCGCTCCGGTCTGTGGGTGATCACGCCCCTGGTCTTGGCGGATGACCGGGCGGTCATGGTCAATCGGGGGTGGATTCCGGTCGAGTTGGACCGCAGGGCGGCCAGCCCCGCGGTGGGGGAGGTGGAAGTCACCGGGGTGGTGAGAGCATCCCGGCCCCGGTCAATCCTGGGCCCGGAGGACCGGCCGGGAAGGGACGACACCATTGCCCGGGTGGACCTGTCCGTCCTCGACGGCTATGTACCCCATTCACTGCTGGGCGTCTACCTGGAAGAGTCCTCGGCCAACCGGTCGGATTGGCCCCTTCGGCTGGCACGGCCCACTTTCGACGACGAGGGCTCCCACCTTGTCTACGCTGTCCAGTGGTTTTCCTTTGCCTTGGTGGGGTTGGTGGGCTATGGGGCCATGATCAGGGCCACCGCCCACCGTCGCTACCGTCCCCCCGCTCCCGTGGAGTGAGCCAGACCCTCGACCACCGAGGCATTGGGGAGGCGTTCCAGCAGGCGGGGATGGGCAAAGATCTTGGCGGTGCGGACGCCTGCTCCCAGTAACACCTCCGGACGCTCCATCACCGCCGCATCGATGAGCAGGGGAAGGTCCCCGCCCAGCCCGAAGGGGTTCACCCCGCCGATCTCCATTCCGGTTACCTCCCGGGTCTTTTCGGCCGATGCGAAAGACAACCGGGACACGCCCATCACCTGCTTGACGCGGTGATTGACGTCTAACCGCGTAGTGGCCAGGAGCACGCAGGCGGCCATCTTCCCCTTGGGACGCTTCGACGCCACCAGGATGGTGTTGGCAGCGTCTTCCAGGGGGACCCCGTACTTCTCGCAGTAGGGAAAGGTATCGGCGTAATCGGGATCGCATTCCACCACCCGGAAGGGCATCCCGGTGGATTGGAGGGCAGCAGTCACTTTGGCGGGTAGCAGATCAACGCTCATGGCCGTTCTCAGGCTAACAGCGCCTCTTTCAGAGCGGGGAGGTTGTCGAGCGGGGCATCGCAGGTAAACCGGTGGCACACGTAGGCGAGTGTCTTCCCCGTTATTCCCCGGTCGGCGAGGAGGGGCACCGCGCCTTGGTACCCGGACTCGGGGAGCCCGGGATTGTCACAGAAGGCGAGCACCAGCCCCGGACGGAGCAAAGTCTGGACCTCTCGGGCCCATCGGGCCGCCTCCGGACCCACCAGGGCCACCTCCCGGGGTCCGGAGTCCAAGGCGTGAGCCACCGCTAGGAGACTTCCCGCCGCCGAGGGCGCCTTCTCCATTAGAACCGCACCGTCTCGCACCGCTTCCTCCGCCAGGGACCACCACTCCGTCTCTCCGCTGTACTGGCCGAGAGTTAGCAGGGCCTCGGCGGCCAGAGAGTTGCCGGATGGAGAGGGATTGTCCATGAGGTCCTTCGGCCGGGCGATCAGTCGGTCGGCGTCGCTACCGGTAGCCAAGAATCCCCCGGAAGGATCCCGGAACAAGAGCGGAATAGCCCGGGTGAGCCCGGCAGCTTCCTCGTACCACCTCTCTTCCCCGGTGGCCTGGTAGAGGGCGAACAGCCCGGTGGCCACCGCCCCGTAATCCTCCAGGAAGCCCGGACCTCCCCGACGGCCCTTCGCCCAAACCCGGGAGAGCCGTCCCGTCTGACGGTCCCGCATCTCTCCGAGAACGAAGCGAGCTGCCGAGCGGGCTTCGGAGAGGTAGTCGTCTCGTCCCAAAACCGCGCCGGCTTCCGAGAAGGCTCGGATGGCCAGACCATTCCAAGCCGCAAGGACTTTGTCATCGAGGCCCGGCCGGACCCGGTGAGAGCGCACCTCGAGCAGGCGCCGTTTGGCCTTACCAACTGCTTCGGGAGTTGGCGCCAGGGCATTCTTCCGGGTCAGGATGTTGGTGCCCTCGAAATTCCCCTCTGCGGTGGCCCCGAACCAATCGGCGACCTTTCGTCCATCGGAGGGACCCGCCCTCTGTACCAATTCTTGCAACGACCACACATAGAAGAGTCCCTCAACACCCTCCGAGTCGGCGTCTTCGGCGGAGTAGAAACCTCCTGAAGGGTGGCGCATATCCCGCACCAGGTAATCGAGTGTCTCGACGGCAATTGTCCCGAAGGCGTCCTCCCGTAGCTTCTCGCCGGCCCACAGAAAGATCCGGGCCAGGGTGGCGTTGTCGTACAGCATCTTCTCGAAGTGGGGGACCAGCCATCGCTCGTCCACCGAGTAGCGGGCGAAACCTCCGCCCAGCTGGTCGTAGATCCCGCCTGCGGCCATCCGCTCCAGGGTGAGGCCCAGCATGGAACCCGCACTCGGCGCCCAGGGTTCATTCAGCAGCGCCAAGACGTATAGCAGGAGGGGTTGTTGGGGGAATTTGGGCGCTCTGCCGAACCCGCCATGCGTCGGGTCGAAGGAAGAGCGGATCTGGAGATAGGCCTGTTCCAGAACACCGGAGTCGGGGAGTGTGTCCCCGGAGGGAATCCGCCGTCCTATCAGGGTTGAGAGCTTGGAAGCCTGCTCCGCCACCAAGTTCCCCTTTTCCCGCCAAGCCTCCGATATCGACTCCAGTACCTGAGTGAAGGAGGGCATCCCTCCCCTCGGCCGGGGCGGATAGTAGGTTCCGGCGTAGAAGGGTTCACCATCGGGGTTCAGGAAAACGGTTAGCGGCCATCCTCCCCTGCCGGTGAGCATCTGGCAGGCCTCCATGTAGATGGTGTCGACGTCAGGCCGCTCCTCGCGGTCCACCTTGATGTTCACGAACAGCCGGTTCATAATCGCGGCCGTGGCGGGATCCTCGAAGGACTCGTGGGCCATCACATGGCACCAGTGACAGGCTGAATAGCCCACCGAGAGCAAGATGGGCACGTTTCTTGATGCCGCTTCCGCGAATGCCTCAGGTCCCCACTCCCACCAGTGCACCGGGTTGTCGGCGTGTTGGAGGAGGTAAGGAGAAGTCGAAGAAGAGAGCCGGTTGACCATGTGTTTCCTAGAGGATAAGAACCTCCCGGCGCCACCCTGTTGAGATGACTTCGGTATCTCCTGCAACTCATTAATATCTGGTTCTTGTGAGGTTGCCATCGACCGGCTAGCCGTCTCTCCCGAAGCGTGCAGGACTCTCCGGATGAGGAGATTCAGGATAGCGGTGGTTTTGGTCGTGTTGAGCGCGCTGATGTGGGGTGGCGTGTTCCCGGTGGTCGGCGCAGACGGATCGAGGATGGCCGGACCGGTCCCCGTCCTGGCGCAAACCGAGCCTCCCGATCCGTGGGAGAATGATCCTCTGAGGCTGGTTCCCTTCGCCACCACCTCCCACCGGGTCTATTCCCTGTCCCAGGATCTCTGGGAAGTGTGGGTTTGCAGGGTCCCCGGCTGGGACACACAGGTCGACCTGGGGGAGGCGGTGGATTTTCTCAACTCCACCGTGGCTCCCTACTTCCGGGAACTGTCGGACGGAAGGTATCAGCCGGTGTTCAGACAGGGTGGCCGGGTGGAGAGCAGCGATGAGGTGGCGAGCGGTCCCGGCTTGGAGGAGGGTGACTTCGCCCCGGGATGCGCGGA
>JAAXHN010000023.1:0-327 GCA_012270885.1 Acidimicrobiia bacterium
TACATCTCAGAAACAGGACACACTAGCGCGATACGATTCGGGGACAAGCCATGAATCGTTTTGAGGTCAAAGCCGACTTCGCCCCTTCGGGCGATCAACCCTCTGCGATCTCCTCTCTGGCTAGGAGCCTGGAGGAGGGCGAGCGGTTCCAGACGCTCCTGGGAATCACCGGCTCCGGCAAGTCCGCTACCGTGGCCTGGACCATCGAGAAGGCCCAGCGGCCAGCGCTGGTGATCGCCCCCAACAAGGCTCTGGCCGCCCAGTTGGCCAACGAGTTCCGCCAGTTCTTCCCGAACAACCGGGTGGAGTACTTCGTCTCCTACTACG
>JAAXHN010000023.1:335-37420 GCA_012270885.1 Acidimicrobiia bacterium
TACTACCAGCCCGAGGCGTACATGCCCCAGACGGACACCTACATAGAGAAGGACTCCAGCATCAACGACGAGATCGACGGGCTGCGTCATTCGGCCACTTCGGGGCTGATGGTGCGCGACGACGTGATAATCGTGGCGTCCGTCTCCTGCATCTACGGGTTGGGTTCCCCCGAGCAGTACGAGGGACAACTCCTAAGGTTGATCCGGGGAGTGGAGTTCCCCATGTCCGAGGCGCTGCGCCGGCTGGTGATGCTCCAGTACAACCGCAACGAGGTCAGCCTCACCCGGGGTCGCTTCCGGGTGAAGGGAGACACCCTCGACATCTTTCCTGCCTACCAGGAGCACGTGGTGCGGGTGGAGTACTTCGGCGACGAGGTGGAGCGGATCGTCTCCCTGAACCTGGTCACCGGAGAGGTGATCTCGGAGATGAAAGAGCTTCATGTCTTCCCGGCTACCCACTACGTGACTCCCGAGGAGCGGATGGCAGAGGCCATCCGCGGAATCCAACAGGAGTTGGCGGAGAGGCTTGCGGAGTTGGAGAGCGAGGGGAAGCTTCTGGAGGCACAGCGGCTCAGGATGCGGACCAACTACGACTTGGAGATGATGCGAGAGATCGGCTACTGCGCGGGAATCGAGAACTACTCCCGCTACCTGGACGGCCGCGAGCCGGGCGAACCCCCCTACACCCTTTTGGACTACTTCCCGGATGATTACATAACCATCATCGACGAATCCCACATCACCCTTCCCCAGATCGGCGGCCAGTACGAGGGCGACCGGAGCCGCAAGGAAGTGCTGGTGGAACACGGTTTCCGGCTGCCGTCCGCCCTGGACAACCGCCCGCTCCGGTTCGATGAGTGGTTGGACCGCACCGGGCAGGTGATATGCATGTCCGCCACGCCGGGTCCTTTCGAACGGCAGCGATGCCCCGAGCCCGTGGAACTCCTGATCCGTCCCACCGGCCTGGTGGACCCCGAGGTGATCGTCCGGCCCACCAGGGGACAAATCGACGACCTGTTGGGCGAGATCCGCCGGCGGGCGGCTGCCGACCAGCGGGTGCTGGTCACCACCATCACCAAGAAGATGGCCGAGGACCTGGCCGACTACCTGCTGGAGATGGGCGTGCGAGCCCGCTACCTGCACTCGGAGATTGATACCCTGGAGAGGGTTCAGATTCTCCGGGAACTGCGGATGGGCGACTTCGACGTCCTGGTGGGCATCAACCTGCTGCGGGAGGGCCTCGACCTGCCCGAGGTGTCGCTGGTGGCGATCCTCGACGCCGACAAGGAGGGGTTCCTACGCTCCGACACCTCGCTCATCCAGATCATTGGCCGCGCGGCCCGCAACGTGGACGGTCAGGTGGTCATGTATGCCGACGAGGTGACCTCGTCCATGGGAAGGGCGATCGGGGAGACCAACCGGCGCCGGACCCGCCAGTTGGAATACAACGCCCGGCACGGGATCGATCCCCAGACCATCCGAAAGCGCATCTCCGACATCCTGGAGTTGGTGGCCTCCGAGGCGCCGTCGGTGGAGAGACGCCGCTCGTCTCGGGCCGAACGGGAGGTCATCGACCTGACCGGCGACGATCTATCCCGGGTGATCCTCTCTCTCGAGGAGGAGATGCGCGAAGCCGCGGCCGAACTCCGCTTCGAATACGCAGCAAGGCTCCGCGACGAGGTGGCCGAGCTCAAAAAAGAACGCCGACAACTCTCCCACATCCTCGCCTAGGTAGACGTGTTAGTGCTTTCCAAGGGGCCTCAAGGATTGTGTATCTGGTCAATATGCCTCTGTGGCTTGACTCTGGACGCCGCTCTGGATGTTCCTTTCGCGGGGGGAAATGCTACTTGAGCAGTACACCTAGACTCTCCCGGTGGATGCAAAGCCTCGCGACATCCTTATCGCTCTCAATACCATCAACTGCCGGAGTCAGCCAGGATCCCCTGGCTGAGCAGGAGTGCAGTGGTTGAATTTCTAAAGACAGCTGGAGTCAATTACCGGTTGGAAGAGATCATCACCGGCGCCGATGAACGCCTGGTGATCATAAGCCCTTTCCTCCGAATCAACAAGCGCATGAAGGGGCTCCTTGAAGAAAGGAACCGGCTGAAGATTGACATTCGCGTCGTCTACGGTAAGAGTGAATTGCAGCCGGATGAGATTAGCTGGCTCGAGTCCATGGATTCCATACGAACGAGCTTCTGCAGGGACTTGCACGCCAAGTGCTATCTCAACGAGCATTATGCCCTGCTGACATCGATGAACCTATATGAGTACTCCCAAGTGAACAATTACGAGATGGGGATCCTTGTCAATCGCCGAGACGAGCCGGCACTGTACGAGGAGATTCTCCAGGAGGCAATGCAGATCGTCCGAATTAGCGAAGAGATACGAGTCAAGATATCGAAAGTCGACACCGACAAAACTGCGAAGAAGGCTTCTCGGAGAGGGAAAACCCGCCGGAAAGAGGCTCCACTTCGCGAGGAGAGAACTAACGGGTTCTGCATCCGCTGTAGGGATGAGTTGCCGTTTGACCTGGAGAAGCCGTACTGTCCGGGTTGCTTTAAGGTTTGGAACCGATATAAGAACGATCAGTACAAAGAGAAGTACTGCCACAAGTGCGGAAACGAGCAAGAAGCGACTCTCCGTAAGCCGGCGTGTCACAAGTGCTATCGCCTCCTATGATTGCTCGGCACAGGACGCTGCATTGGGTCACATAACTCTTCCCTGGGTGTCCTTGTAGATCCGGCCGCCTTTGATCACGGCCACGATCCGGTCGGGCTCGGCCAAGACCTCGATCTCATCCAGGGGTTTGCCTTCCACCAGGATCAGGTCGGCTTCCTTGCCGACCTCGACGGTGCCGATTCGGTCCTCCATGTAGAACAGTTCGGCGTTGCCGGTGGTGGCGGTGGCGATCGCCTCGGCTGGGCTCATGAAATTGGCCTTGTGGGGCAATTCCCGGCCGCGGCGGTTCTGGAGCGGACCGACGATGTCCGAGCCCGAGCCCACCTTGAGTCCGGTCTCTCCCATAATCTCGAGGCTCCGGTGTACGGCAGACTCGACCGCTTTGAGTTTGGTCAACTGTGCGGGCGTGAGTCTCGCTCCTTCCGGATCGCCCAAGAGGTCGTACTTCACCGACAGGGTGACAACCGCGAAGGCGTCGGACTCCACGATGCGCTGCGCCGCGTCCTCATCGAGGATGCTGGCGTGCTCGATAGAGCGGATGCCGGCGGCGAGGGCCCGGCGGATGGCGTCGGAGGTGTGGCAGTGGGCGAGCACGTAGGTGTGCCAGTCGGCCGCGGCCTCCACCGCCGCCCGTAGTTCGGCGTAGCTGAACTGGAGGCTGTCGAAGGGATCGGTGGGGGAGAGGACCCCGCCTGAACTGAACACCTTGAGCTGAGTGGCGCCTTTCCGCAGCTGCTCCCTTGCCGCCCGCCGCACCTCGGCGACCCCGTCCACGATCTCAGGGGTGGCAGACAGGCCGGGAATGCTCCCCCGGGGATGGGCGATGTGGTGAGCGGGACGCAGGTCCCCGTGCCCGCCGGTCTGCGACAGCACCGACCCCGAAGGGAGGATCCGGGGGCCGTCGACCACGCCCTGCTCCGATAGCCGCGCCCAGTGGGGGTCGAGTCCCCCTGCGTCCCGGACGGTGGTGAAGCCTTCCTGGAGGGTGTTCTCGATGACGCCCCGCACGGTGAACACGTAGTCGATCCAGGGCAGGTCGCCGATCCCGCCCGCCGGGTCCACTAGACCCATGTGCACGTGGGCGTCGGTCAGTCCGGGCATAAGGGTCAGGCCCGTTCCGTCGATCACCCGGTCGGGTGAACTTCCCGCCCCCGGTCCGATGCCGCTGATCAGCGAACCGGAGACGGCGACGTCCATGCCCGCTTGAGGGTCGGCGCCGGTGCAGTCCAGGAGTTCGGCGTTGCGGATTACGAGATTGGTCACTAGTCGTTCCCTTCGGAGTAGTCGAGTTGCAGTTCGGGGATGACGAAGTTCCCCCGGTCTATGATCTGGGTGTCGTCAACCCATATGGAGTGGTTGAGGGTGGGGATGTCGAAGTGGAATGGCACCCGGTTCTCCCCGTCCAGTCCACGCATGTAGTTGGCGCCGAAGGCGATCAGCATGTTGCCGTAGTAGCTCTCGACATCCATCACGCCCCCTCCTTCCCAGAAGCGCAGACCCAGGGCGTTCCAGTTGGCCCGGTGCTCATAGCCCCATCCGATGTGGGAGACCCCATAGGAGCGTGGGTCCCGGGGAAGCTCGAAGTAGTCCTTTGCCAGGCGGGCGTCGGCTCCGCCTTCGATGGAGACGATGCTCCCTTCCCGTAGCTCCAGGCGGATGGGTGACATCACGTACCTGCCCAGGTTGATCATGCAGTCGGCCTCGTCGAGCACCAGGGTGCCCTCCGCCGAGTGCTCGAGGGGCGCCACTGCCACCTGTCCCGACGGCCAGTGGTCCCATCTTCCCGGGGTATCGGAGTATCCGTACTGAATGCCTATAGGACGCCCCTCGTAGCTGAGGGTCAGGTCGGTGCCGGCTTCCGACGCGAGCCGTAGGGTGGTCCCCGCCTCCATGAGTCTCTGGCTGATTTCCGCCCGGCGCCTGATCTCGGGAGTGGGGAACATGCGGAGCAGTATGTCCTCGGGCTCCTCGATCATCAGGGTGCGGGCCCCGGCGTCGAGGGCCGCGTTGTGAGCATCGCTGTAAATCCAACCGGTGGTGAGCATCCCCACCACCAGATCGGAGCCCTTCCAGGCGTCGATGATCGCCTCGGCCTTCATCCACTCCTCGTCACCGGAGACCACGATCTGGAAGAAGGTGGCGCCCAGCACGCGGGCCGCGGCGCCCAGCGCGGTGGTGTACGCGTCGTTGCTCATGGTGTCGGTGAAGCCCAGCACCGTCTCGCCCGGCTTCACATCGCAGAGCAGCAACTGGTCCCGGAAGAGGGGAACCAGTTCCGCTCCTGCCGCGGAAGTGTTTGGAACTCGACGCACATTGACTCCTTGGTTGGCTTGGTGCTTCGTAATGTTAAGGCAATGACCATGGTTCCGCTGCGGCGCCCGGCTACTTTCCATCCCCTGTCATGAGCCTCCGGTTCGGCCTGGTGGGCACCGGAGGGGCAGGGCACCTCTTTGCAGGCGCGCTGGCGATGCGGCCCGGCGGCGCCCGGTTGGTCTCGGTGTGTTCCCGCAACCGCGAGAAGGCGACCGAGTTCGCCCTTGAGTACGGAGTCTCGGAGGTGTTCACCGACTGGGGCGAGTTGTTGGAGGCCCCGGGCCTCGACGCGGTGTGCCTGGCGACGCCCACCGGGGATCACGCCCCGATGACCGTCGCCGCCGCCGGTCGGGGTCTTCATGTTCTCACCGAGAAGCCGATCGCCACCACCGTGGCCGACGCAGACCGCATGATCGCGGCCTGCGAGGAGGCCGGGGTGACCCTGGGGGTGATCTTCATGTACCGCTTCATGGGGAGCGCTCTGTCGATGAAGGAGGCCGTGACGGGGAGACTGATCGGCCAGCCGCTGGTGGCCGAGTGCCGGGATCTGTGCTTTCGCTCCCAGGCCTACTACGACTCGGCGGAGTGGAGAGGCAGGTGGGCCTCGGAGGGAGGAGGGTCGCTGGTCACCCAGACCAGCCACATCCTCGACCTGATGGTGTGGATGCTGGGTGACGTCGAGTCGGTCGCCGGCTTCTACACCACCACCGCTCTCCACGACATAGAGGTCGAGGACCTCACCCTGGGAGTGGTGCGCTTCCGAAACGGCGTCCTGGCGACGGTGGCAAGTTCCACGGCCACGGTCAACCCTGAGCTCCGGAGCCTGGTGATCCGCGGCACTAAGGGGACTGTGGGCATGGTGGACGACGACCTGGCCCGATGGGAAGTCCCGGGCGGGCCCACTCCCGAGATCCGGGAGCTACTGGAAGCCGGATCGGTCGACCGGGGTGACACCCTCACCTCCAGCGGCTACGCAGACCCCACCCTGCACTTCTACCAGATGGAGGACTTCGTGGCGGCGGTGGCCGAGGGCCGCCCACCCCTGGTCGACGGTTGGGAGGGGCGCAGGACCATGGCTGTGATGGAAGCACTGTACGAGTCCTCCCGCCGCGGCGAGGTGATCAGGCCGAGTTGAAGACCCGCCGGCAGTTATCCTGCGTCAATGACAAGGGTCTTCGGAGCAGGGTGAGCATCCAATGTCTACACGGAGCAAAAGCAGTTCGTCTTCCCAGATGCTGGTCCTGGTGGCGGTGATGCTGGCGGTCCTGATAGGGTATCGGGCACTTACGGGGAACGACACTCCTTCGAAGGCCGACCCGGCCGCATACACCCAGCACGTGGTCCAGCAGGCCATCGAACGCTACGAAGAGGACGGATTGGAGCTGACCATTGCCTATCACAACACTCCCATGAACGTCGACGGGCAGTGGTACGTGGTCCTCATCGACGAGAACGGCTACACGATAGCTCATCACAATCCCGCTATCAGATACCGGGATCCGGCCGAGAGAGTGGACGCCACCGGCTACTTCTACGGGGACGACCTGCTGGCGGCCACCGAGGACGGCCGCTGGGTCTCCTATGTCTTCCTGAACCCCGAGACCGGCGAGGAGCAGCGGAAGCACACGTGGGTGGTCCTCCATGACGGGCTGATCTTCGCCTCCGGCTGGTACGAACCGGTCGAACCCTAGGTTCCCCCTGCCGCCGGGATGAAGATCCCCTCTCCCAGGGGATCGTAGGTGTCGAGCACCAGTTGGCTGAAGGCGGTGAGGTAGGCCGAGCCCGTGATGGTGGGGATGATCGCCCTTTGCCCGAGTACCTCCGTCTCCGCGTCGATGGTCCCCGTGAACATGGTGTTGAGCACGCTCTCGTGCACGAAGGTGTCACCCACCCCCAGTTCTCCCATGACGTGCGCCCGGGCCATGCGAGCACAGCTCCCGGTCCCGCAGGGAGAGCGGTCGAATCCCAGGCCGGTGGAGGTGGCCATGTTCTGCCCGTCGGCCCCGGGGCTGGCTGGAGGCCCGTAGAAGAGGAGCTGGTCCACCTGGTCCGGTGTTCCGGGGGGCCATCCGGCGCCTTCGGAGAGCACCCTGTTGACCTCGAGTCGGATGCGATGGCTGAGCGCCACGAGGCCGGGAACACGTTCTACCGCAATCTCCATTCCGGTCTGCTCGACTCTCACCAGGGCGTACCAGATGCCTCCGAACCCGAGGTCTACTTCGAAGACCTGCCCTTCTACCGCGATCTCCATTCCGGTCACGGCCACCCAGGAGGGCACCCCCTGGAAAGTCACCGCCCGGACCTTGGTTCCTTCCACATGAGCATCCGCCACCACTAGGCCGCTCAGAGTCTCGACGGCCACCTTCGTGACCGGCTCGGTGGGCTGGACCCGGCCGGTTTCCACCAGGGTGGTCACCGTGCCGATCAGGGCGTGCCCGCACATGGTCAACGACCCGAGCGATGACAGGATCAGGATCGAGAGGTCGGCGTCGGAGCGATAGGGGCGCAGCGGAAGCACGGCGTGGGTGGGTGCGTGTCCCCGGGGCTCGCCGACCAGCATCCGGGCGACGTCCCAATGGTTGGAGACGAGGTCCGCCTCCACCTCCCCGAGCGAGTCACCCTCCAGTTCGGGAAAGCCCCCGGTCACCACCCGGGTGGGCTCCCCGGCGGTGTGGGAGTCGATCACATGTAAGCGGCGGCGGAAGCTCATGGTCGGGGTCTCCGATCGAAGGGGCTTTCGAGGCATGCTAAAATTTACCCCGTCTTCCAACCAAAGCTCAAGGGGTAAAGGAACAACCATGGGAAAGATCACCTATACGACCATGTCGGCTGACGATCCGGCTCTTCACCAGGCTTTTGAGGAGGGACTGGCGGCGGCCACTGAGCGGATCGGCCAGACCCACCCGCTTCTTATCGACGGTGAGAAGCGGTTCACCGAAGATACCTACACCGAATGCTCTCCCATCGATTCCGAAGTGGTGGTCGGGATCTATTCGCAAGCTTCTGACGACGATGTCGATGACGCTGTCGCCACCGCTCGGGCCTTCCAGGCCGAATGGGAGGCCACTCCCTGGCAGGAGAGGGTGGCTATCGTCCGCCGGGCGGCCGAGATCATGGAGGAGGAGACCCCGCTCTTGGCCGGATTCCTGAGCCTGGAGATCGGCAAGAACCGGCTCGAGGCGTTGGGGGACGTCTCCGAGGGTGTGGCCTTCGCCAACTATTACTGTGACTGGCTGGAGGAGGCGGGCGGACTGGAGAGGGCGATGGGAGCCTACGGGGTGGGGGACACCAACCATTCGGTACTCCGTCCCTGGGGTGTGTGGGCTATCATCTCCCCTTTCAACTTCCCCATGGCCTTGGTCTCCAGCCCCACGTCAGCCGCTCTTCTGACCGGAAACACCGTGGTGCTGAAGCCGTCCAACACGGGCGCTTTGGGCTCTCTGCTCCTGGCCGACATCTTCTTCCGCGCCGGGCTGCCCTCGGGCGCCCTGCAGGTGATCACCGGTGGCGATGAGGCGGGCGACCGCCTCGCCCACAGCGACGACGTGGACGGCGTCACGTTCACCGGCTCCTACGAGGTGGGGATGTACCTGTACCGGACCGTGGCGGCCAGCCGTCCCAAGCCGGTGGTCTGCGAGATGGGCGGGAAGAACCCGGCGGTTGTGACCGCCTCCGCCGACCTGGACCTGGCCGCCGAAGGGGTGATGAGGGCAGCCTTCGGGCTCTCGGGACAGAAGTGCTCGGCCAACTCCCGGGTATATGTCGAGCGCCCGGCGTTCGAGGAGTTCGTCGACCTGCTCACCCGGAAGACCGCCGAGATCGAGGTGGGCGACCCCCGCCGGCGCGACATCTTCCTGGGACCGGTCATCGACCAGGAGGCGGTGGAGCGGTTCCGCTCGGCCGTGGCCGAGGTGAAAGAGGCCGGGGGCGAGGTTCTGGCCGGGGGCGAGGTCGTCACCGACGGCGACCTGGCCAGAGGGAACTTCCTCCAGCCCACTGTGGTGACCGCTCCCCAGGAGTCCTGGGTCTGGGAGAAGGAGTTGTTCGTGCCGTTCGTGGCGGTAACCGCGGTCGACTCCCTGGACGAAGGAATCGACAAGTCCAACGACACCATCTTCGGGCTCACCGCCGGGGTCTTCGCCGGCACCGACGAGGAGGTGGATCGGTTCTTCCAAAGGATCGAAGCCGGGGTGGTGTACGCAAACCGCCGGGCCGGTTCCACCACCGGCGCCTGGCCCGACATCCAGCCCTTCGGTGGTTGGAAAGGTTCAGGCACCTCCGGCGCCGGAAGCGGCGGTCCGTGGTACATGCGATCGTACGTTCGAGAGCAGGCTCGCACGCTGATCCGGGAGTAACCCCGGCGGCCGGCCCTTGGGGGTCGGCCAGCATGCGAATCGCGGCGTTGGGTCCGCACCCTGCGACCAGCCTTTCTCCTGCGTTGGAAGTCGCCTGGATGAACAATGGCCGGAGTGCCAGGGGAGCCTCGCAGGTATACTTCCGAGACCTCAAGTCGGAGTGGCGGAAATGGCAGACGCGCTAGGTTGAGGGCCTAGTCCTCTACGGAGGGTGAGGGTTCAAGTCCCTCCTCCGACACCAAGGCCATTTGGTGATTTAGCGTTCGCCATGTTGGCGTCGTGCAGGACGGTGCTCGTCCCTGAAGCCTTCGGGGAGACGCAGACTGTTCAAGATGGCACTGAGAAGCCGGTCCCCGGCATTTGGGTCGGCAGAGAGCAAGACTTGGGTCACAACGCTCCGGCCGCTCTGTTTCTTGACTTCCCGTGTCGTAACATCAAGGCGATCTAATTCTCTACCATTTCAGAGGCTAGGAGTGGAACCGAAGCAACGCACCCGGATCCCCAGGCACGTTTTCCCAGGGGAACCCTGATGGGACCGCATGGAAGACGGCTATCTCTATCAAGCCTTCTGTGACATCCGCGATCTCCGCGTGCTCACTGAGGTAGCGGCACCCTTCGGCTATAGCCCATCACTCCCGAACCGCCGTCAGGCAAAGGGAGTGCAAATTTGGGGGATTGACCAGCGAATCAAGCTCTGAAAGCACTTCCACGAATACTGGTATCTTCAGCAAGTGCGCGTCTTGGCACAGTAGGTCTTTCACCTGGTCAGGAAAGGCATCGGGGGGCGAGCCGTGCTGTCGTCCTCAAAGCATCTAAGGTGTCCCGGTCCGATCTGTTGGCGTCCAACCTGTCTATGAGCGCCACAACTTCCTGAGCTGCCGCGTCAAGAGAAGCATTTACTGCCCGGCGTTGAGAGCTTCGTCGCTGCTGTTCCTGAGCGGCGACTCTCTGCTTCTCGGCTTCCGTCTCTTCGCGCCGTTTCCGATCAGCTATCAACTCCTCTGCCCAAGTTCCGAGGTTCGGAACTCGGTCGCCCGGGGACCGATGTCTGTGCGTCTTCATCTGTGTGGAGTTTGTGTTACCGAGGTTGTGGTGGACACCCCGTCGGAGTCGGTTGTTGGGGTGGTGTCCGCGAAGAAGCTGTCCGGGTGTCCGAATGCTAAGCGCCTTTTGAGAGTTGCCTCTCGCGGTTTCTCACCGAGGAAAGGCTGTTGCTTTTGCATGGCCTGCGGGACTGCTATAATGGTGCTCCCTGGATTCCCTGGGACCGAAGAACCTCTGACAGCGCGGTAGGCGAAGAGATGAGAACTGTCACGAAGATGTTTCAGCAGTCAGCCTCCATGTCCATGCGCGTCTACATGGGTTGTCTCGGCTCCCGGGTGGCTCACCGGAGCGGGACCACTGCCCGCCAATAGATAACGCCACCACCCGGGAGCGACTTGGTACCTACCATCCTTGGCGTTTGATTTTCTACACTCCAAACCGGCCAGTTCAGGCTTGAGCAGATTGGATCCGGACTCCGGGGTGGAGACCGGACAACAGTGCCGAAGACACTGAACCAACCAACCAATAATCAAAGGAGAAACCATGAGCAAAGGTGAGATCAACGGAGTAGATACTGCACATCTGCTCTTTGCCCGGGGAGTTGTGGGTGATACACCCGCCGCGGGCGATTACACATGGAGAGCCTCGAACGAGTGGGTGCACGGAACCCATAGCAGGACCACTATCGGGGGATACTTCGGGCTGGGTGAAGAACGCGCCCACAAGTCAACCTACCAGGTGGAGGCCGACCATCCTCTGGAGTTCAACGCAGAGGACAACGCCGCTACCCCGGTGGAGATCGTGCTGGCGGGCCTGGCGAGCTGTCTGACAGCCGGCGTGGCGGCCGTGGCGGAGAACCGCGAGATAAAGCTGCGTTCCGTCAAGGCGACCGTCGAAGCCGATATGAACATCGGGGGCATCCTCGGATCGGATCCCGAAGTCAGGAACGGTTTCAGCGACGTGCGGGTCGCCTACCAGATCAACGCGGACGAGGCCAGTTCGGCGGACGTCGAGGCGCTTGTGGCCCAGTCCCAGAAGATCTCGGCGGTGTTCGACATCCTCACCAACCCCACCAACGTGTCTGTCCAGGTCAACTAACGGGCGAGGCAGGGTGCGGACCGACACCGTCGTAATCGGCGCCGGGCACACCGGTCTGGCGGTCAGCTACCTCCTTTCCCGGCGCTCGATCGACCATATGGTCCTTGACCGGGGGGAGGTTGCCAACACCTGGCGGACGGAGCGCTGGGATTCGCTTCGCCTGCTCACTCCCAACTGGCAGACCCGGTTGCCCGGCTTCGTCTATGACGGCGATGATCCCGACGGTTTCATGACCATGTCCGAGATCGTCGGGTTTATAGACCGGTACGCCCGCTGGGTCGATCCGCCCCTGCACACCCTAACCAACGTCACCTCCGTCCGCAAGGATGGCGACGACTACGAGGTGGTGACCAACCGCGGTGTGTGGTCGTGCCGGTCGGTGGTGCTGGCCACCGGGGAGTTCAACCTTCCCAAAGTGCCGCCCGTCGCATCGGCGCTGCCGCCGTCGGTCGAGTCGGTAACCCCGTTCCACTATCGCCGTCCCTCGGATCTCCCCGAAGGCGGCGTGCTGGTGGTGGGGGTATCGGCCACCGGCGTGCAACTTGCCGACGAGATCCACCGTTCCGGTCGACCGGTGACGGTGTCGGTGGGGGAGCACGTCCGCATGCCCCGGGTGTACCGCGGGAAGGACATCCGCTACTGGTTTGAGGTGACCGGCCTCTCCGACGAGCGTTACGACGAGGTGGACGACATCGTGCGAGCCCGCAGCGTTCCCTCACCGCAGTTGGTCGGGACGCCGGAGCGGATCACGCTCGACCTGAACGCACTGACCGACCGGGGAGTGCGCCTGGTAGGCCGGCTGGCCGGTATCAGGGACGGAAAGGCCCAGTTGTCGGGCTCGCTGCACAACAAGTGCAACCGCTCCGACCTCAAGATGGGCCGGCTGTTGCTCGGCATAGACGAGTGGATAACGGAGCACGGCCTGGACGGCCAGTACGACCCTCCCCGCCGCTACGAGCGGACCCGGGTGGAGAAGTCACCGCCGCTGGGCCTTGACCTCACCAGCGGAGAGATCAAGACCGTCCTGTGGGCCACCGGTTACCGGCCGGACTATTCATGGCTCCATGTTCCGGTGCTGGACCACAAGGGGCGACTTCGCCACGACGGTGGCATCGTCACCGATTCGCCCGGCATGTACCGGATCGGGATGAACTTCCTCCGGCGCCGCAAGTCGAGCTTTATCCACGGCGCCGAGGACGACGCCCGCGACCTGGTCGACCATCTATCCTCCTACCTCTCGGCCCGCGTCCCGGTGAGGAGTCGCTGAGTCCGCCGCCGAGACGCCGCCCTGGGGGCGATGCCCCTTGCCCGGCGTGCCACAACTTCACCGGGAGAGCCCGCCGGAAGGGTAACTCCTTCAAGGATACGGATCGAGGGGTGGTAGCCTTGAATGCCTGATGACAGGCCCCAGGGAGTTGCCACAACAGGTCGCCGAACTGATCGAGCTGGCCAAGCAGTATCTGCGCCAGGAGACGATCGACCCTATGCGGAGGCTGGGGCTTTCGGTGGCGGCGGCCCTGGTGGCGGCGGCCCTGGTGAGTCTCGGGGCGGTGCTGGGATCCCTGGCGCTGCATCGGTGCCTCTCAGATGCCCTCCCCGACACGGAGTGGTGGGGGGTGGCCGCGGCCGGGATCACCTCGGCGGTGTTCCTCGGCGCAGCGCTGGTGGTGGGAAAGGTGGGGCAGGGCCGTGGATGATCAACCCGCCGTTGTGACCCGGAAGGATCTCGAGGAAGGCGCGCAGAAGATTCTCGACACCCTGGGCAGCACGGCTGACGGGGTCACCAATCCGGTCTTTCTCCGGAGCCTGGGGACCGCGGCGATGATGGGAGTTATCTACTGGGTCGGGAGACGCAGGGGCCGGAGAAAGATCAAGAGAGCCATCTCCGAACTGGCCCGAATGGTCTGATCCGTTCCGGACCCTACGGGCCGCGGTACCTTCTTCGGGACGCCCAGCGCCAGATGAACAGACCGGCCGCCATCAGCCAGAAATCCCCGGTGCGGGCTCCACGGAAGGCATTGGCGATGCCGTATTTTTTCAGGCGGTTGCTTCTCATACGAGGGGGTAAGGTAGTGAGGAACCAAGCTTAGGCACCGACCGGAAGGAGGCGCTTTGAGGAACGAACGGTTGAGGAGAGTGCTGGTGTGGTTACTGGTCCTCGCGCTGGTGCTCACCCTGCTGACCTCGGTGGTCTCCGTCTTCCAATGAAAGTCATAATGCACCAGCCGCGGCGGGAGATCGAAGTGAGCGGACCGAGGTCCGTCAAGGCCCTGTTGAACAGGCTCGATATGGTGTCAGAGTCGGTGCTGGTGATCCGAGGCGACGAGATCCTGACCGACGACGTCCGCCTCCATCCGGACGATGTGATCGAGGTGCGTCCGGTCATCTCGGGAGGTTGACGGAGCCGTGAAGTGCCGGGTGTGTCGGGAGAGAGCGGTGATCTCGGTGCGGCGGCACAACGCCGGTTTCTGCCGGCCACACTTCATAGAGCACATCCATCGCCAGGTGGCCCGAACCATCTCCGACCATCACATGTTCGGCGCCGACGACCGGTTGGTGCTGGGGGTGTCCGGAGGGAAGGACAGTCTTGCCCTCTGGGAGATCCTGACCGTGCTGGGATATCGCGTGGATGGCGTTTATCTGGATCTGGGGATCGGTGAGTACAGCTCCGACGGGCTGCGGTTCAGCCGGCAGTTCGCCGCGGAGCGGGACCTGTCCCTCCGCGTGGTGGACCTGGGCTCGGATCACGGTTTCTCCATCCCCGAGGCCGCCAGGTTCACCAGCCGGGTGGCCTGCTCGGCCTGTGGTCTGTCCAAGCGCTTTCTCCTCAACGAGGCGGCCGCCGAGATGGGATACGACGTGTTGGTGGTGGGACACAACCTCGATGATGAGGCGGCGGTGCTGCTGGGCAACGTGCTGCGCTGGGAGGTGGATTATCTCGCCCGGCAGCGTCCGGTGCTGCCCACCTCCGACGGCGGACTGGTGCGCAAGGTTAAGCCGCTCCTGCGGGTGGCGGAGCGGGAGACGGCCGCCTATGCGGTCCTCCGGGGAATCCGATACGAGATAGAGGAATGCCCGATGGCGGCGGGCAACACCATTAACCGCTACAAGGAGTGGTTGAACCGCCTGGAGGAACAGTCTCCGGGTCTGAAGGCCCGGTTTCTGCTCGGGTTTCTCGACAGGGGAGCGGCCTACTTTCCGCCCGATCCCCCCGAGCTCCTGGCCTGCGGGGAGTGCGGTCGCCCGACGCCGGGAGAGACCTGTTCGTTCTGCCGGTTGAAGAAGGTGACGGTGCTTCGCATCGCCGGCCGCAGCGCCTGAATGAGCGAGACGGCTTCCTCGGACCGCACTCTCCGCGAAGGAGAGGTTGCGCTTCTGATCGACGGTAAGGGTCGGCGGTTCATGGTGCTCCTCCATCCTTCCCGCCGCTTCGAGTACCACATGGGGGTTCTTCCCCACCGAGAAATCATCGGACAACCCGAGGGGACTCTCCTGAGATCGTCGGGGGGCGCCCGACTGCTACTACTCCGTCCCCGTCTGGCCGACTTCATCCTGAAGATGAAGCGCGGCGCCCAGGTGGTGTATCCCAAGGACATCGGCCCGATCCTCATGTGGGCCGACATCGCCCCGGGGATGACCGTGGTGGAGGGCGGGACCGGATCGGGCGCCCTGGCGATGGCGCTGGCCCGGGCGGTGGGGGAGACCGGGCGGGTGGTCTCGGTGGAGATTCGAGAGGATCACGCCGGCCATGCCCGGAAGATGATCCGCCGTTGGTTCGGGGACATTCCACCGCAGTTGGAACTCCGCCAGGGGAAGGTCGAGGATGCGATTGCGGAGGTTGGCCCCGAGCGGGTGGTGCTGGATGTCCCGGAGCCATGGCACGCCGCTCACGTGGCGGCGGACGCTCAGCCGGTGGGCGGGGTCTTCTGCTCCTACCTTCCCACCGTCCCCCAGTTGCAGACCCTGGTTGAAGCGTTGAGGGGGACGAGAGGGTTCTGCGAGACCGAGATCTTCGAGACCTTCCACCGGGAGTGGAACGTGGCGGGACCCTCGGTGCGACCCAGTCACCGGATGGTCGGTCACACCGGTTTCGTGCTGGTGTCCCGCGTCAAACGAGACCAACCGCCGGGTTAGCCAGGTTAGCCCTTGCGGATGTTCCGGGCCGTCGGGCCCGAGCGCCTACCTCCGAACTCACATCCGAGAGGGCTCTCTGCAAAGGCCCTCTTGCGATCACTCGGGCGCGCTCAAGGGAGTCCGTAACCCTTCGAGTGTCGTGTGGTAGCCCTTGGTTAGGGCTCGATGAAGATGCACTCCCCGGGGCACTCTTCGGCGGACTCGATGGTGATGTCCTCCTGCCCGGCGGGGACGATCGCCAAGCCTCCGGCACCCTGGACTTCCCCCTCGGCTTCTGCGTAGATGGTGTCGCCTTCCCGGACGTAGGCCAGACCGTCGTCCAGGAGCACGAAGACATCGGGTGCGATCTCCTCGCACAAGCCGTCGCCGGTACACAGATCCTGATCGATCCAAACCTTCACGAATGCCTTACCTTCCGTGTTGGGGGCGCTTGTCATCTAGTATAGCAAACCCGGCTCACACCAAACGCCGGTCCTTTCTTATACTTGCGCTCACACAAGAGGCCCGACCAGACATATAGTAGGCACAATGTACGAGAAGCGCCGTCCAGATTATTCGGACCCCACCGCTGTCATCGCTCAGCTCGAGGCCGAGCTGGCCAGGTTGCGCTCGGAGACCCCCCGGCGAGTCGACGCCCTCCAGCACCAGATGGAGCAGACACGCCGCCAACTGGATCGGGTGCGCGGCCAGAACGAGAAGCTCGGGGGCCTTCTCACCGAGGCCCGAGAGCAGCTTGCCATGCTGCGCACCGAAGTTGAGAGACTCACCAGCCCTCCCAATTCCTTCGGAACGGTGATGAAGGTCAACACCGACGGGAGAGTGGACCTAGTGACCGGCACTCGGAAGCTCCGCGTGGACGCGCAACCCTCCATAGAGGTGAAGCTGCTCCAGCCCGGCCAGCAGGTCCTCCTGAACGAGGCCTATTCGATCATCGACGTGCGCGAGTTCGAGGGAACCGGTGAGGTGATGGTGGTGAAGGACCGCCTGGGAGACGACCGCCTTCTGGTGCAAGCCCACGGCGACGAGAACCGGGTGGTTTGGATCGCCGGGCCGCTTCAGGATGAGCCGATCCGGATGGGCGACAACGTGCGGGTGGACGTCCAGGGAGACATCGCCCTGGAGAAGCTGGCTCGTCCCGAAGTGGAGGAATTGATCCTCGAAGAAGTGCCGGACGTCACCTACCTGCAGGTGGGAGGGCTGAAGTCCCAGATAGAGATGATCCGCGATGCGGTGGAGCTGCCCTATGTCCACCGGGAGCTCTTCTCCTGCTATGACCTCGATCCACCCCAGGGCATCCTGCTCTATGGCCCGCCCGGTTGCGGAAAGACCCTGATCGCCAAGGCGGTGGCGAACAGCCTGGCTACCGCGGTTGCCGAGCGAACCCGCCAGCCCGACACCCACTCATATTTCCTTAACATCAAGGGGCCTGAACTGCTGAGCAAGTGGGTGGGGGAGACCGAACGCCAGATCCGGCTGATATTCCAGCGGGCCAAGGAGAAGGCGTCCGAGGGAGTGCCGGTGATCGTCTTCTTCGATGAGATGGATTCGCTCTTCCGGACCAGAGGCACGGGTATCTCGTCGGACGTGGAGTCAACCATAGTTCCCCAACTCCTCTCCGAGCTGGACGGCGTGGAGACGCTCCGCAACGTGATCGTGATCGGCGCATCCAACCGGGAGGACCTGATCGACCCGGCCATTCTCCGCCCCGGACGCCTGGATGTGAAGATCAAGATCTCTCGTCCCGACGAGGTGGCGGCCCGGGAGATCTTCCGGATCTACCTGACGTCAGACCTCCCCTACAGCCGAAAGGAGTTGGCCGCGGCTTCAGGAGGTATAGCCGAGATGCTCGAGGACCTGATCGCGGCGGTAGTGGATGACATGTACTCGGAGAAGGATGAGAATCGCTTCCTGGAGGTGACCTACGCCAACGGTGATCGCGAAGTGCTGTTCTTCAAGGACTTCTCCTCCGGGGCCATGATTGAGAACATCGTGCGCCGCTCCAAGAAGAGGGCTATAAAACGCCACCTGACCGGAGGGGATTCCGGCATCGGTCGCGACGACCTGCTGGCGGCGGTGCGGCGGGAGTTCAGCGAGCACGAGGATCTGCCCAACACCACCAATCCCGATGACTGGGCGAAGATCTCGGGCAAGAAGGGAGAGCGGATTGTTTATGTGCGCACCCTCCTGGAAGACGGGAAGGGGCGCATGGTGGAGACCGTGACCACCGGCCAGTACCTCTGATTCCGGCGGACCCCCACCCCTGATGGCCATTCCCAAGGTGCTCGGCACCGAAACCGAGTACGGGGTCATCATACGCAACAGGGGCCATCACCACCAGGCCCTGGCCGCGGCGGCGGTGATCGACAGCTATCCGGGCGGTCCGGTCAGGGTTCAGTGGTCGTACGAGCACGAGGCGCCGGGAAGCGACGCAAGGGGTTTCGGGCATGAGAACTTCGGCATGCCGGACCCGGACTCGGCGCTGATCAACTCGGTCCTCAGCAACGGCGCTCGCCTGTACGTCGACCATTCTCACCCCGAGTACTCCGGGCCGGAATGCTTCGATCCACGCGAAGCCACCCTGTATGACAAAGTGGGGGAGTTGGTGATGGCCCGGGCGGGCAGGGTAGTCCAGGAGGCCCTACCTCCCAACCAGCAGATCCGCCTCTACAAGAACAACAGCGACGGAAAGAGCAGCAGCTACGGGGCTCATGAGAACTACCTGCTCTCCCGCCAGACCCCCTTCGGGAAGGTGATCGAGTATCTTCCCACCTTCCTCGTCAGCCGCCAGATCTACACCGGGTCGGGCAAGGTGGGGTCTGAGAACCACCGCCCCGCCTGCTCGTACCAGATCACCCAGCGCGCCGACTTCTTCGAGGAGGTGGTGGGGCTTGAGACCACCCTGCGGAGGCCCATCGTCAACACCCGGGATGAACCTCACGGAGATCCCACCCGGTACAGGCGTCTGCATGTGATCATCGGCGACGCCAACCTGTCGGAGGTGCAGACCTTCCTGAAGCTGGGCACCACCGCTCTGTTCCTCCATGCCATGGAGGACGATGCGCTTCCGTCTGCCTTGGAACTGGCCGAGCCGGTGAAGGCCTGCTGGCAGATCAGTCACGATCTGAGCCTGTCCCAGCCCGTCGCCCTGGCCGAGGGCGGGTCGATCACCGCGCTGGAATTGCAGTTCCTGTACCTGGAGTGGCTCTCGGAGTACGCCCGGCGCCACCTGGACCATCCGGTCTGGACGGAGCTTCTGGAGGAGTGGGAAGGGGTGCTCCTGGACCTTGAGGAGGATCCCTTCCGGACGTCGGACCGGTTGGACTGGACAGCCAAGCTGAGGCTGCTGGAGGGTTATCGCTCCCGGGAGAACCTCCGCTGGTCGCATCCCCGCCTGGCGGCGCTGGCCCTCCAGTATCACGACGTGGAGCCCTCCCGAAGCATCTACCACCGGCTGGTCGAGAGGGGTGCGATGCGTCGGATGTTCACCCGCTCGGAGGTGGAGAGGGCCGAGCGGCTCCCCCCCGAGAGCACCCGAGCCTGGTTCAGGGGGACCTGTGTGTCTCGCTTCGGAGCCTCACTCGTGGCGGCCAACTGGGACTCCCTCCTATTTGAAACGAATCGCGATGGTCTGGTCAGGGTGTCTATGATGGAACCATTGCAGGGTGATCGGGTTACCGCCGGTCCCTTGCTGGGCCGAGTATCGGATCCGGCCGAGTTGATCCGCGAACTGGGTAAGAAAAATGGCTGATCAAGAGAAGGGAAGGCGGCGGCGGCGAACCAAAGGAGGTCCCCCCTCGGGCGAGAATGACGGAGCCGGGCTGGGACTGGCCCAGGTGGACTCGGAGAAGATCGACGACCTGCTGGAGGAGATCGACAGCGTGCTGGAGGAGAACGCCGAGGAATTCGTGAAGAACTACATACAGAAGGGCGGCGAGTGAACTCACCGGCCGACTGGGGCCTGCCGCTCGGCGCGCCCACCCCCGGAGCCAGCTTCTCGGATCTGCTGGAGTCGTTGGGTCTCTCTCCCCGCTGGGAGGTCCCCGACTCGCCGGTTCGTGACCTCGGTGCTCCCGAAGCCACCACGGTGCTTGCGTCCCGCTACCGGGGAGGGGTGGTAATCGGCGGGGACCGCCAGGCCACCGAGGGCCACTTGATCGCCCATCGCCGGATGCGCAAGGTTTATCCGTCCGATCGGATGTCGGCGGTGGCGGTGGCGGGGACCGCTGGGCTGGCTCTTGAGATGGTGCGACTCTTCTGCGTGGAACTGGAGCACTACGAGAAGATCGAGGGGGCGATGCTGAGCTTGGAGGGGAAAGCCAATTTCCTGTCGAGGCTGGTGCGCTCCCAACTCCCGCTTGCCTTCCGGGGTTTGGCGGTAGTCCCGCTCTTCGCGGGCTATGACCCCAACTCCGAACAGGGACGGGTCTACACCTTCGACGTGGTGGGGGGCCGCTACGAGGAGCACAACTACGGCGCAGCCGGCTCGGGAGCCATCCAGGCGCGGGCCTTTCTTCGCACTGCTTGGGAGCGGGAGATGACCGAGACCGAGGCGGTGGAGAAGGTGGTGGCGGCCCTGGTTGCCGCTGCCGACGTGGATGTGGCCACCGGCGGTCCCGATCTTCGCCGGGGGATCCTCCCCAACCTGGCGGTGATCGACGCAGAGGGGGTGCGGGAAGTCTCCGAGGAGTACCTGGCAGAAGTGGCCCGCTCGTCACTGGGAGGAAGTCGGTGAACCCGAGCTTTTACGTCACGCCCGAGCAGTTGGTGCGGGATCGGGCCGAGTTCGCCCGCAAGGGCATCGCCCGGGGACGGTCGATCGTGGCCATGGAGTACCGGGAAGGCATCCTGATGCTGGCCGAGAACCCCGGGGCAGCGCTCCACAAGATCAGCGAGGTCTACGATCGGATCGCGTTCGCGGGAGTGGGCCGCTACAACGAATTCGAGACGCTGCGCAAGGCCGGGATACGCCAGGCCGACGTGATGGGGTATCTGTACAGCCGGGACGATGTCACCGCACTGGGTCTGGCCACCGCCTTCTCACAGACCCTGGGTGTGATCTTCTCGCACGAGACCAAGCCCTTCGAGGTGGAGCTTCTGATCTGTGAACTGGGGAGGAACGGACAGCCCAACCACATGCTGCAGGTCAGCTACGACGGAACCCTGGTGGACGAGCGGGGTGTGCTGGCAATAGGGGGAAAGGCGGACCTTCTGGGTGGGGCGCTCCGGGAGCGTTTCACAGAGGACTTGGAACTCGACGCTGCCATCCGTCTGGGGATGGAGGTGTTCGCGGAGACCGAGAATCGGCCTCTCGACGGTTGGGAGGGGGCGGTCTTGGAAGAGGGGTCGGCGAGACGGTGTTTCCGCCGCCTCGCCGACGCTGAGCTGGAGAGCCTTTCAGCTCAGCTTCCCTCTTAAGACTTCACGGCGCCAGTGCTTCCGCGATCCTGCGGGCGTTCTCCACGAGCCACTTGACGTAGGTGTCGGCATTCGAGCCCTCCGGGCCGAGAGACCCGGTGTAGAGTTCCACCACCCCGAGCGGTGGGTCGAATTCGTTGGCCACCGTCATGACCACCCCCGCGTCGGCGATGGTCTCGGTGAAGAGGGTCGTGACGCCCTCCTCGCGAATCTCCTCGACGATCCGGGCCAACCGGGCGGTGTCCGCCTGGGCCAGGCCTGAGCCGGGAAGCACCGAGTCGAGCACTTCGAAGTCGAAATACGCGCCGAAGTAGGAGAACGAATCGTGGTTGGTGACGAGCTTGCGCCGTGACTCGGGAACCGCCGCCAGGATCTCCTGGGCTTGGTCAGCGGCTCTCCCGATCTCTGCGGCGTAGCTCTCGCCCCGCGCGGTCCACTCGGATGGAGAGAGGACCTTGCCGATGTCGGCCAATTCGGCGGCGATCAACTCAACGGCCCTCTGGACACGGGAGGGATCGAACCAGAAGTGGGGATCGAAAGCTCCCTCGTGGGCGTGCCCGCCTTCATCTTCCGCGTGGTCGTGATCTTCTCCGTGGTCGCCTTCTTCCTCTTCCTCTCCTTCGGCGTGGTCGTCGTCGCCTTCCTCTTCGTGGTGGTGCTCTTCTTCTTCCTCCTCGCCTTCCTCTTCGTGGTGGTGCTCTTCTTCTTCCTCCTCGCCTTCCTCTTCGTGGTGGTGCTCTTCTTCTTCCTCGGCGTGGTCGTCCTCCTCACCCTCGTGGGGGTCGCGTCCCTCGCCCCACTCCATGGGATCCACCATGTCTCCCACCTCGAGAATTCGCGCACCGTCCTCGTGGGCGGCTTCCAACACCGAGATAAGACTCTCTTCCAGCCCGAGACCGTTCGCAACCACCAGGTCGGCTTCCCTGATGGTCACGCCGTCCCGGGATGAAGGCTGGTAGTCGTGCGGATCAGCGCCCACCGGCAACAACACCGTCACGGTGGCGTCGTCTCCCACGATCCCCTTCACCAGGTCGCCCAGGATGGTGGTGGTCGCCACTACCAGGAGTTCCGCGGGTCCCGCATCGACCTCCGCGGCGGTGGGAGTTGTCTCCTCGGGCTCGACGTCGCCTTCGTCGGCTCCGTCGCCACACGCCCCGAGCACCAACAGCGTCGCCACCGCCGCAGCCCATACCTTCAGTGTCCACGATTTACGCATTTCTCTGTTCCTCCAAGACAAAATTGATAATCATTATCAAAATAATAATCATTATCAGTGTAGGCAAGCCCGGAGGCACATCGCAAGCAATGCGATGGGAGTTTTTCAAGGGGGACTCCCAGCCGATCAGCTTCGGGTCCGGTTAATGAGGAGTCTGCGATTGGGCGGGTCATTACGGGGCGGGACCCTCCGGGGCGGCAGGGCGGTAAGCACCTGGGCGGTGGCGGCGCTGATACGGGCCACAGCCTCTTCGAAAGCGGCCTCGGTGGCAGACGAGGTCTTCTGTACACCGCTCACCTTGCGAACGTATTGGCGGGCGGCCGCTTCGATCTCCTCGGGAGTGGCGGGTGGTTCGAGACCTCGCAGAGTGGTGATGTTGCGACACATGTAGGGAGATTCTATGGAGCTTTCACCGTAGAGACCGCGGCTGCCCGGGCGATGGGCCCCGCCGAGCGCCGCCCACCCGGGGCGCCGATACCCCCCTTGGGTTCCCCTCCCGACCCGCCTCCTCCGTGCCGAACGGAATTTCTAATGCGCGCAGGACTCATCCGAACCGAACCTCGGTGGTCGGCCTAAGTGCTCCTCCCCGTGGGTCCCGGCTCAGGGGTCTTCCGGGGGATTGAGACTTTGGTGATGAATCGAGCGGTCCGGACCGCAACGATGTTTGTGTATAACCGACACCATGCAACACCCCTGGGACACTTTCAATCCCGGGGCCCGGGTCTTTCGGATGACTTTTCCCAGGTTTTGGGCGCCGACCGGGGATCGGCAGGGCCCGTCAGGTAGGCGGGAAGGGAAGCTGGAGCCACGAGGGTCTGTGGGATGTCTCCATCTCCACGACCCACTTGACCCACCAAAAGCCTCGGCGTCCTGGGGCGACCAGGCGGGCAGGGAACCCGTGGCCCGGGCTCAGGGGCGCTCCGCCTAGGCGGATGGCGAGCCACAAGCGGGAGAGATCGGCCACCGGAAAGCGACGCTGGTATCCGGTCTCCGACCGTACCACGACACTGCGCGCCTCGCCGGGCTCTACCAGGCGGTCGAGCCGGATCCCCTCCCACTCCTGTTCGGAATACCAACCACCGGTGCAGTCCAGGATGGCGGTGACTCGCTCCAGGGGGAGCAGGTCGAGGTCCGAGAGCCCTAGTGCCTCCCCGCCCGCCCGGAGCCGCCACACCGAGCCCGGAATGCGCGGTGTGCGGTCGTTGAACCAGGAGGTGACCGGCATCCGCCGAGGATCGTGGGAGCCGCGTTCATGGGAGCCGGTGAACCGGCGTTCGGCGCCCGGCCAGCCCGCGGCGCGCACCGTGGACTCCCAGGCGCGCCACACCAAGGCGGCCAGGCCCGCCAGACCGGCCGAGCGCAGGAACGAGCGGCGGTCGAAGTCCATGCCGCGGAACCGCACCGGATGGGAGCGGTAGTGCAGCCAGACCATCACCACCGCCCCGATCCCGGCGCCCACGTGGATCTGCATGAGGGTCAGCGGACCCACCCGGTCGGTCCACCCGGCGGCCTGGACTATCCCGGAGGACAGTGCCACGGCTACCAGGGTTCCCAGCGCGGCGGAGATGTAGCGGCTGGGGCGGCGGCGGCGCAGGCCACGGCGGACTATTGCCGATTTCCAAGGGGTGAGGAGGGCCACCGCCAGCGCCAGAACAGCATGGACGGCGGCGGGATCGATCTGTGTGTCCACCCCGACCGCGAAGGAGAGCGCTCCGGTGAGAACCACCAGGGGAAGGAGCACCGCCAATGCCAGGTTGGTGCGGCGTCCCGAGGAGCGCCGCTTCGGGGTGCTACCGCTTCGGTTGCGTTTTAGGTCTTCCACAAGGGGCAGTCCCAGGTCTGCCAGCCGGCGCCTTCGTACACCAGGTAGGCCGCCACCGCGGTGTTGGCGACCGGATCGAAAGGGTCATAGCCCCGAAACCCGGCCAACTGGGCGTGGTCGGGCCAGAAGTCGGGGTCATGCTGGAAGAGACCCACATGACCGGTGGTCGGGTCGATTGTTCCCGGGTCGAACCGCGAGAGACACCAGGCCAGGCGGACGGCGCGGAGCACATCCTCCTCCAGGAAGTAGCGAGAGGCAATCGTGTGTATGTCGGCGGAGGTCAGAGTTCTCCGGCGGAGGAACGGGGCATCCGACGGCCCGCTCTCGGTCCCCTCGGGGATCCCGGTCGCGAACTCCTCCTCCGCGGGGACACCGATCTCATCGGCGGTCTGCCGGATCGGCTCGGGGAGGTCCTCGGGGCTCAGGGAGAGAACCAGAAGCTGGGCGGCCGCGCCTCCAGCATTGCGTCCGTGGGGGATCAGGGCGTCAACCGGTTGGGCGGGGAGGGCGGGATCCGGTTCGGGCTCCGAGAACAGGTTGACCACGAGGATTCCGGTCACCGCCACGGCGACGAAGGAGACGCTCGCCCAGATGGCCCGACGTCTTCTGAGTTGGTGGAGCCAGTCCCGCTCGGGTTGGTCGAAAGGCCGGTTCTGTGGAGAGGGGTTCATGCCGGGAAAGCGGAGACAAACTTTTCCCGGGCTGCGGTCCACGCTCGATTGGCAGGATCCAGATAGCCCAGATGCCCTCCGTGGTCAAGGATCAACGTCTCCACCCGGTCCCCGGCTGCCGATGCGTCCCGTGCGTATCCCACCGAGTGCTCGGTGGGAACCATCTCGTCATCGGTGGAGTGAATCATGAGGGTCTCCACTCCGATCGGCACCAGGCAGCGGGGAGAGGCCGCCCGGGGGTCCTGGCCTCCCAGGTAGGCGCGGTCGAGGTCGCTGTCTTCGCGGAGAGTGGTCACTCCGGCCACGGAGACCGCCAGGCGGGGGGCGTCTCCCGCCGCTCGCCAGCGCCCGGCGGTCATCAGAGCCAGGTTGCCCCCCGCCGAGTGCCCCAGCAGCGCCAACCGATCCGATGCGAGCTCCGGGCGGGCCGAAATCAGGCGCCGCGCCCCATCGGCCGCCTCCAGTACCGCCGGGAACCGCCCGTCCTCTCGGAGCGGGAGGTATTCGAAGTTGAGGGTTGCGTACCCGCGGGCCCAGAGGTCGACGGCCATTCCGTCCAACTGGTCGCGGCGCCAGTGTCCCATCCACCCCCCTCCGTGCAGCAGCACCACCACCGGATGGGGTCCCGCCCCTTCGGGCAGGCGGAGATCGCCCACCGCTCCTCCCTCTCCCGGGATGGTCTCGGGGGATCCGATCCGCCGGTAGTGGTGGTGACGGATCCCCCACAGATACCCTTCGACTCCCCTCCCGTAGATGGTGGCCACGCACACCGGCGAGATGACCGACCGCCGCCGCCACTCCTCTCTCTTCATGATATTGGAGATGTGCACCTCAACGGTTGGGAGTTCCACCGCCTCGATGGCGTCAGCGATCGCATACGAGTAGTGGGTGAAGGCTCCCGGGTTGATCACCACCCCTTCCGCTCGTCCCCGGAGGCTGTGGAGGTGATTGATGATCTCTCCCTCGTGGTTGGATTGGAAGTGGGAGATCTCCGCTGCGACCGGCCGCCCCCAGGCCGTGAGAAGCCGTACCAGCCTATCCAGTGTGGTAGAGCCATACACCTCCGGCTGGCGGGTTCCCAACAGGTTGAGGTTGGGTCCGTTCACGACTGCGATCCGCGTACCCATCGGCCCGAGGCTACTCACGACCTTCCCCGATTCGACGCCGGTAAATGGTGGGGGAGGAGTTCATGCGCACGATCGAGGCTCTCTGTGGAAAGCTCCTCTTCGGAGATCTCGCCCACCAGCGCCAGTTCAGCCAGGAGAGCTTCTGCGACCTCGGATATGGTTGTGTCCGGCCGGGCGGCTCGGAGCGACCCGGTGGCGTCCGGGTCCCAGTCAACCGAGAGCGCCCGGTAGACCGGGGTGAGCACCTCGATGATGGCCTCACGTCCCGACACGGCCACCACCCCGCCCACATGAGCCACTCCCCGGCGAAGACGCTGACCAACTCCCATTACCTTCCGGCGTCCGGAGAGATTGACGCTGAAGCGTCCGGGGCAGTATTCCCCCTCCACCTCTCCTACCCGGGCGTCGAACCCCAGGGACGAGAGCGCTCCCACCACGATCCGATCGATCTCTGCGAAGCGGACTCCGATCGTTCCCCCCGGATCGGAGGTGGGGATCGCCCAGGAAAATGCCAGTGTTCCCTCGTTGAAAACCGCGGCGCGCCCTCCCGCCAACCGTTCGACCGCTTCGTATCCCTCCATCCGGCATGCGCGGACCGCTTCGAGGTATCCCTCGGCCACCGTGTCTCGGCGACCGAAGGCCACCACCCGGCCGGGAACATACAGCCGGAAGGTCTCACTCCGGCGCCCGGCGGCCACCTCCTCCAAGAATGCATGGGATATGGCGGTGTCGAGCGGCGGGTCTTGGGGATGGCCGGCGCGGACCACCGCGATGCGCCGGGGACTTCTCTTGCTGGGAGAACTCATCAGAATAGAAGTTAGGCCCGCAGGCGGGTCTAACGCGGTTTGTGGAACATTCCGAAGGGAAAGCACACACTATCGGGATCATCTCCGCAACCGGGTTCCCCATAGGCCCGGAAACCGGGGTAGCCTGCCCCTTCCATGTGGCACGGTTGGTACAGCTACATGCGAAGCGTGGGAGAGACCCCTCCCGCTATCGACCGGGCCCTTCTCAGGAGGGTGGCGGGATACGGGAGACCCTATCTCGGCCGGCTGGTGGGCGTGCTGGTCACCGTGGTGGTGGTCTCGGGGCTGTCGGTGGTTCCTCCCATCCTGATCCGCCTTCTCATCGACGAGGCGATTCCTCAGGGTGACCTGGGGGCGTTGACCTGGTTGGGGGTCGGGATGGTGACGGTGCCGCTGGTGATCGCCGGGGTGGGGATCATCCAGCGCTGGTGGTCCTCCCAGGCCGGGGAGGGGATCATCTTCGACCTTCGGTGCGAGCTCTACGCCCACCTCCAGCGCATGTCCCTCGGCTTTTTCACCAACACCCGCACCGGCGAGTTGATCTCCCGCATCCAGTCGGATGTGGTGGGCGCCCAGCAGGCCATCACCGGGACGTTCGTCACCATCCTCTCCAATCTGGTGGCGGTGGTGGCGATCCTGGCCGTGCTGATCGGCGCCGACTGGCGGCTGACCCTCCTGGCGGTGGCAGCCCTGCCGCTGTTCGTCGCTCCCGCCCGCAGGGTGGCAAGGATCCTGCGGGCGGTCACCGAACGGCAGATGAAACACAACGCGACCATGGCCTCCATCCTCCAGGAGACCTTCAACGTCTCGGGCGCGCTTCTGGTGAAGCTCTTCGATCGGGGCCGGCGCGAGCGCCAGCGGTTCTCGCAGGAGGCGGCCGGGGTCAGAGACCTCGGGATCAGAAGCGCCCTGATCGGTCGGGGATTCCAGGCGGCGATGGGGGTGGTGAGCGCCCTGGGCGCGGCTGCGGTGTTCTGGGTGGGGGGATGGATGGTGATCGAGGACCATATCTCGCTGGGGACGGTGGTGATGTTTTCCACGCTGCTCACCCAACTCTACGCGCCTCTCACGGCCCTCTCCAACACGCGGGTCGAGTTCGCCACGTCGCTCGTCTCCTTCGAGAGGGTCTTCGCGGTACTCGATATCCCCCTCGATCTCCCCGAGTCCCCCCGGGCGCGGGATCTTGAGGAAGTCAGGGGAGAGGTGGCGTTCGAGGGGATCTGGTTCCAGTATCCGACCGGCCGGCCCGTGGGGCTCGGATCCACCCAGCGTTTCACTCCCTGGGACGTCTCTTCCTTCGAGCGGGACGGGGAGGCCCCGGCGCAGGTCTCCACCCGGGAGTGGGCGCTCGAAGATGTCTCCTTCCGGGTACCGGCGGGCGCCCTGGTTGCGGTGGTCGGCCCCTCCGGAGCGGGAAAGACCACCCTCTCGTACCTCGTGCCCCGCTTCTATGACGTCAACCGGGGAGCGGTCCGGATCGACGGAGTCGACGTCAGGGACCTGTCCTTCGCCACCCTCGCCGCCGCGGTGGGGAAGGTGACCCAGGAAACCTATCTCCTCCATGACACGATCGCCGCCAACCTGCGCTACGCCCGCCCCGAAGCCACCGAGTACGAATTGTGGGAAGCCTGTGAGACCGCAAATCTGACCGAGTTGGTCCGTTCTCTCCCCGAGGGTCTCGGCACCGTGGTGGGAGAACGGGGCTACCGGCTGTCGGGAGGCGAGAAACAGAGGGTGGCAATTGCCAGGGTGATACTGAAGAACCCCGCCATTCTGATTCTCGACGAGGCCACCTCCCATCTGGACACCCGCTCGGAAGCGCTCATCCAGGAGGCTCTGGAGCGCCTGATGGCAAGGCGGACCTCGCTCGTGATCGCCCACCGGCTCTCCACGGTGAAAGCCGCGGACCAGATCGTGGTGATCGACCGGGGACGCCTGGTGGAGCAGGGGACCCACGAAGAGCTTCTGGATCTGGGGGGGCTGTACGCCACCCTGTATCTGACCCAGTTCCAGCCGGTCGGCTGAGATCGCAACCCCGATCGGGACCGGCTCCGGCCCGGGGTCCCTACCGGTTGATCAGGGAGAGAGCGTCGGAGGCCGTCCAGGAGCGATCGAAGTCCGTCCAGGCGTGCCAGTCGGATGCCGGAACGGTGAGCCCCGCCTCCACCACTTGACCCAGTAGCGAGGTAAACACCCGAAGCTGGCGGGGGAGGGGGAAGTACTCCTCCTCGTCGGTGATGTGGGCCAGCTCGAACCCGTTACGCGGCTCCAGGACTTCGATGACCTCCTGCACCAGGTGCTCGGGCGCCGAGGCGCCCGCGGTGACACCCACCACCGAGACTCCCTCCAGCCACTCCGGGAAGATGTCGGCCGCCCGGTCGATGCGATGGGCGGTGGTGCCCAGATCGTCCGCCACCCTCACCAGCGCCTGGGTGTTGGAGGAGTTGTCAGAGCCCACCACCAGGATCAGATCGCAGGTCTCCGCCAGGCTCTGCACCACGGTCTGGCGGTTGGTGGTGGCGTAGCACAGGTCGGAGCGCCGGGCGGTCCACAGCTCGGGGAACTGCTCCGCAGCCTGATCGTGGACCGCGCTCCACTCGTGCATGCCCAAGGTGGTCTGGGCCAGAAGCGCCACCCGGGAGGGGTCCTTGGGTGCGAAGTCTCCGACTCCGGACTCGGGACTCACCATGGTGATGGCCTCGGGGGCCACGGCCACGGTGCCCACCGCCTCGTCATGGCGCTTGTGTCCGATGTAGAGGATGTCATAGCCGCTCTGTGACATCCTCTTCACCTCGTGATGGACCTTGGTGACCAGGGGGCAGACCCCGTCTATCACCACCGCCGCCCGTTCTCTCGCGTCCTCCACGACCTGGGGCGCCGACCCGTGGGCGGACAGCATCACCGGGGATCCGGTGGGGACCTCGGAGATGTCGTTCACGAAGATCACCCCCGCCTTCTCGAAAGCGCGCACCACCCACGCGTTGTGGACGATCTCGTGATAGCAGTAGACCGGCACAGCGAAGATCCGCAGCATCCAGGTGAGGGCTTTGATGGCCATCTCCACTCCCGCGCAGAACCCCCTCGGCTCGGCCAGGATGACACGATCAACCATAGGGGTGATGTTAGACACCGTGGATGCGCGGTCCATCATTTGCGTCCACCTCGTCAGGTAATCCCGGAACGCCAGGGTCTTCAAGTACATCCGTCCGGCATTCTTTATGGCCCTTGCCACCGGCCCTCAACCCTTAGTCTTTCGGGTATGTCTTCGGAGCGTTTGGCGGTGGTGGCGGTGGTGGGGCGTCCCAACGTGGGCAAGTCCACCCTGATCAACCGGATCATCGGGCGGCGGGCGGCGGTTGTCCAGTCGGAGCCGGGAGTTACCCGGGACCGCCGTATCTTTGCCGCCGAGTGGGCGGACCGCCACTTCCTCCTGGTGGACACGGGAGGATGGGAACGGGATCCGTCGTCGCCTTTCTCCGAAGCGGTTCGCCGCCAAGCCGAAGCCGCGGTGAGCGGGGCCGACGCGGTGTTGTTCGTGGTGGACGGCACGGCGGCTCTGGGTGACGATGACGAGGGGATGGCGGCCGTGGTGAAGAAGAGCGGGATCCCGGCGGTGATAGCAGCCAACAAGATCGACAATCCCCGCCGGGAGATGGCGCTGGGCGACTACTGGTCGCTCGGCCTGGGAGAGCCCCGCCCGGTGAGTGCGATCCATGGCAGGGGAGTGGGAGACCTCCTCGATGAGGTCCTGTCCGTCCTCCCCGAACGGCAGTCCCATCCCACCGACGAGCCTTCCCGGATTGCGATCGTGGGCCGCCCCAATACCGGCAAGTCCACCCTCCTGAACCGCCTGTGCGGATCACAGCGGGTGATCGTCTCCGACGTTCCGGGCACCACCCGGGATCCGGTGGATGTGGATGTCGAGCTCGATGGCATCACCTACCGGTTGGTGGACACCGCAGGGATCCGCCGTAGGCCACGGATCGCCGAGGACGCCGACTACTACGCGGTGCTGAGAGCCCGGGCCGCCCTGTCGCGGGCCGATGCTGCGTTTTTGGTGGTGGACGCCCTGGAGGGCGCCACCTATCAGGACCAGAAGATCGCCAGGGCGGCGGTGGAGGCTGGCACCGCCCTGGTGGTGCTTCTCAACAAGTGGGACGCCATCGACCCCGAGCAACGGGAGTGGACCGAGGTGTCGATACCCGACCGGCTGGGGTTTATCTCCTGGGCGCCGGTGCTGCGTCTCTCCGCTCTGACCGGTGCTCGGATCGGACGTCTGGGAGCAGCCCTGGAAATGGTCCTGGAGAACGCCGGCCAGCGGGTGCCCACCGGGGAGCTGAACAGGCTGGTGGCCGGCTGGGTCGGCGCCCAGCCGCCGCCTCCTCACAAGGGGCGGCGGTGCAGGATCATGTACGCGGTCCAGGCGGGTGTGAGGCCACCCACCGTCGTGCTCTTCACCGTCGGCGCCCGGCTGATCCCCGAGTACCTGCGGTATCTGGAGAGAAAACTCCGCGAACAATACGACCTGGTGGGAACCCCGGTCCGGTTTGTCACCCGCCGCCGGACCAGGAACACCTGATGAGCCACGGAGACCCCTACCTCCCCGAGAGGGACGGGCGGACTGAGGAGCGGGAATCCTATCCGTGGGGCTTCAAGATCACGATCGCCCTGACCGGGCTCTACCTCCTGTGGCGGCTGGTCCAGGGAATAGGATGGCTGATCTCCCGCATGTTCGGCTGATGGCAGATCCTCTGTTCTCAAACGGAGGGGTATTCGGCGGCCACAGGCTCCAAAGCGGGAACCGATCGAGGAACAGGACTTGAGAGATCCAGGAGCAAGACCCCCGATCAGGCGGACGGCCCGGGTGTTGGTCATCGATGAGTCCGACCGGGTGCTGCTGCTTCGGACCCAACTTCCCCACCGCAAGGAGTCCTCTGTGTGGCTCACGCCGGGCGGGGGGTTGAAACCGGATGAGACCCACGAGGAGGCGGCTCTCCGGGAGCTTTGGGAGGAGACCGGCCTCACCGGGGTTGAGCTCGGTCCGTGGGTATGGAGAAGGCAGGTCGTCTGGAGATGGGGCGACCGGGCCTATGAGGCACAGGAGAGGTTCTTCCTTCTCCGGGTTCCCCGTTTCGCCATATCCCCGGCCGTGGCGGTAGACCTGGAGACCGAGACGGTGCTGGAGTATCGCTGGTGGAGTGTCCCGGAGCTACGAGCGGCCCGGGGGATGAGCTTTGCGCCCAGCCGGGTCGGAGAACACCTGGCGGCAATTCTGGAAGGTTGTTTGCCCAACACACCCATTGACGTCGGCTACTGAACGGTCAGGGGCTCCCTGATTTGACCGGAAGCAAGAGTAGGGGAAGGGTCGGGCTGGCCGGATTTGAACCGGCGACCTCTTGACCCCCAGTCAAGCGCGCTGCCATGCTGCGCCACAGCCCGGAGTGGTCTAGATGCTAACAGCAGGTCAACAGCTTCGGCATCCCGTAAAATGAGAACAACCGGGCCCGTAGCTCAAGTGGTCAGAGCAGCGGACTCATAATCCGTTGGTTGCAGGTTCGAGTCCTGCCGGGCCCACACTGATTCATCCGGTTTCCCGAGCTTGCAGGAACCACTGACAGCCCAGGTCTTCCGAACGTTTGGGTGGGGGTGTTGTTGCATGGTGGAGGGCATGAAGCACGGTACGTCTCTTCCTGACAGCCCTCCTCTGGGGTGGTCTGGTCCTGTCATCGGTGAACCGGGATCTGTGGGTAGGGTGGTTCAGGTGTTACGGATGCCGGCGGTGGTGGCTGTAACTGGTTTGTCTCGTACCACTTTGTGGCGTCTCCGCCAAACCGGTGAGTTTCCCGCTCCGGTCCGTTTGGGTGGTGGTGCCTCACGGGCTGTTGGATGGATGAGAGGTGACATCGAGGCGTGGATCCGCAGACCAGCAGCCTGACCAAACGGCCCCGCACCCTCTAACCATCACCCTGGATAGGGAGGTAACCCAGCCGGGTTGCCGAGGAGCGAGAACAATGTCCCAGCAACAGCAGCAACTGCGACACCACAAGTCCGGGCTGCCGTAGCAGTGTGGCTTCTCTTATGTGGGTTAACTCCGTTAATCATTGCTCTCAGTCCTTGCTCTCAGAGAAACGGGACGACACCGGGGTCGGCATGCCGACTTCAAGATCCACTCGGGGAATCATGCCTCTGTTGGCCAGACCCAGCCAGTCGTCAACTGGGTGGCACACCCCGAGTCCGATAAAGCCGGAACGGTTCACAGCCCTCAACCACCCACCCAAAAACCGCGACACACCACTAGGCAGGGGTTAACAGAGAGGTTCCAGTCCTCCCCGGCCGACCAGGTTGAAGCGCTAATGGTGCGCTAGGCGTTGTCAGTTTTCTCCCATGCCTCGTTTCACGGACTCCGACGCCAACCCAGCCGCCAAGTCGGTGAGCCATTTCCGGTATGCATCCTTTTCCAGCATCATCCGCGCCTTGTTCTGGTCAATGGAGTTCCGTGTGTCCCGAAGGAAGTCGTCGACCTTCAACCCCGGTATTTCCTCGGCGGCTTCGATTAGCCGGCTGGCGCCCTCTATGAGGCGGAACGAACCGTAGATCGCCCTCTCATCGAGACTGGTGCGGGCGGAGGCGATCAGGTAGAGGATGAAGTCGAAGAGGGGATCGTCATGGCGGGCTTCGCTCACCGTGTGTCGCTCCAATCCTGCCCGTAGCGGTCGTGGTGGACATCCGGGCGGAAACCCTTGACGGGCTTGGGGTGGTTCGCCACGGGAATCCCGATCGCCATCAGGACTTCCGGGCGTATGTGGTCCGGGAGGCCGAAGATGGCCTGGACCACCTCCTCTGTCCAACTGGTGACTTTGCATACCCCGATGCCGAGTGTGGGAGCGGCGATTGTGATGTAACCGGCCGCGGCCCCGGAGTCGAGCCGTGTGACGACCTCGACTCCTCGCGGTCCCATGACTTCGTGGGCCTTTCGGAGGTCACTGCAGATAACGATGACCGCGGGTGCGTTGTTCACGAAACCCGGACAGGCATGCCGTACCGTCCGGACCAGCCGCGGGTCGGTGACGACGATGAGATGCCGGATACCCGGGCGGGCTACCTGTGCTCGGCCGGCGGCGTAGACAAGGCGCTCCAGGACATGGGCGCCCGGAAGTTCGGAAGTGAAGACGCGGTGCATCCGGCGAAGACGCATAGCCTCGAACACGGCTTCTGCCGGGCTGCTGTTCGTATCGGGTACGCTTTCGGTCACCGGGCATTATGGTACAGCCGCCGAACAAAGCCACAGGAGACAAGTGGAAGACGCAAAGACCCGGTCTGTGTCTTCCCGTTGACACTAGTACCCCTGCTAGGGTGAAACTCTGAACATGGCACGCATCGAGGTTATTCCTGACGACGCTTGGGACGGAGCGCTCGGCGAGCTTCATCCGCGGGTTGTGGATCCGGTGTATGGCCGGGTCGACAATATCCTGGCTGTGCACTCTCTGAATCCGCGCGGCATGGCGGCTCATCAGAGTCTGTACGAGTCGGCCATGGCCGGCACGGCCACGCTTCGCAAGGTCGAGCGGGAGATCATCGCTCTGGTCGTGAGCCTCGAGAACGACTGCCACTATTGAGTGGTCCATCACCGGCGAGGTCTGCGTCGGCTGCTCAGAGACGATGAACTCGCCGCGGCCATTGAACAGGACTGGACAATTGCGGCGCTGTCGTCGAAACGAGTGGCGATGTTGAGATTCGCGGTCAAACTGACGGCGACGCCGAGCGCGGTGAATGACGCCGATGTCCAGGCTCTGCGAGCCGCCGGCTTTTCTGATCGCGACATCCTCGACATAGTCGAAGTGGTTGGATACTATGCATACGCAAACCGGGTTGCGGACGGTCTGGGCCTTGCGTTGGAGACTTGGATCCCCGACTGACTCAATCGGTTAGGGAGGAGTGACCTTGGGCATCCGGTACCGGGTATCTACGGGTGGTCCGCAGGACTTGACCTCCAGCCCGGAGGTGTCGTCCTCGCTGTCATTCCCGGAGGTTTTCTTATCCCGCGTCGGTGTGACAAGGGACTCAGCAGGGCCGCGCCGACCAGTATCGCCGCGGCGGGAACCAGCCAGCGGGAGAACCGCCCGAACTGAACTCGACCGAAATCAGGTTCACGCCTCCCGCTTCCGCCAGCCGGGAGGAGCGGGACCGGTATGAGAACGGCGCCGAGAATCACCAGGCTTGCGGGGCGGCCGAACCAGGCGCCCACCACAACACCGAGGCCGATCACGCCCATGGCCAGAGCCATGTAATGGTAGAAGTGGGACGACCTCATCCAACAGACCGAGTATGCCCAGGGCGATCACGGCCACTCCTACGAATACCCTGCCGAGGTAGGATCGTTCCCTGGGTGGTGGGGGAGTCGTCGCTGCCGGAGGGAGAGGGGTGGTTGAGCCCTCGTATGCTCCCTCGGGTGGCGCCTCCATAATGCGCGACCTGCGTGGGGCAGGTGGCCGGTCCCCGCGGCTCAGGTCTCCGCGAAAGAGCTTCACCCGATGGGCGATGCGGTCTTCTCTCCCATGCTGGCCGGTTTCGTACTCGACACCCTCTCGATGGATGTCTCGCCTGCGTCGTACCCGGAATTCGACCGTCTCACCTCCCGGGAGAAGGAGGTCCTGCGGTTGATCGCCCGCGGCTAACCGTACAAGCAGGTGGCCAAGCGACTGTTCATCAGCGTCAAGACGGTGGAGTCCCCCCTGTCGGCGGTATTGCGGAATCTCCAGCTGTCGGGCAGGCACGAACTGGCCCACTGGGCAAGCCGCCGCCGCATCGTCTGACCGGCCCAACTAACCCGTCAAACAGAGCGGGCAGCTTGATGAGGCTACGGATATACTGGCGTTATTCTGGAAAGTGAGCATGGAAGGACATGCTGGACCTGATTGTTCGGGGTGGGAAGGTTGTCACACCGATGGGGGTTGGCGTGTGGGATGTGGCGATCAGGGGAGAAGAGATCGTGGCCATAACGGCGCCAGGTGTCCTATCGGGTGACGGGTCCCGGGTCGTCGACGCTTCGGAGATGATCGTGGTTCCCGGCGGTATCGAACCACACGCTCACATCGCCGCTCCCATCGTCGGCCGTGGCGATCTCCTGACGGCTCCTCCGGAGGAGGTCAGTCGCGCGGCTCTGTTTGGGGGCACCACCACCTTGTTGGACTTCGCGGTCCTGTATCCCGGCTTCGACATCCCCCGGGCCCTTGAAGAGCGGAGCGGCGTCTGGCAGGGAAAATCCTATGCCGACTACTCCCACCATGTGATGCTCCTCGGCGCCATTCCGCACGAGATCATCGGCTCGGTTGGCGAGGCTGTGGAGGAAGGCTTTCCCACTTTCAAGGTCTTTACCACCGAGGTCCGGCCGTCCTCGGCGGGCGACGTGCCCCGCATGGTCCGCACCGGGCATCTGCACGATCTCATGATGCGAATCAGGGAACTGGACGCCATGTTGTTGGTTCATGCCGAGGAGGACGACATGGTGCAGCACATGCACCAGAAGCTGGTCCGGGAGGGGCGGACCGATTGGCCCAACATGCCGCTGGTGCACAGCGTCGAATCAGAAGACATGTCGTTCCGACGGGTGCTACGGCAGGCCGATTGGACCGGCGCCCCGGTGTACTTTGTCCATGTCAGCGCCCGGTCGGGAGTGGAGGCTATTGCTGAGGCCCGCGCCGGCGGCCGCCCGGTCTACGGGGAGACCCTTCACAACTACTGCTGCTTCAGCCAGGAGAACTACCACGAAGAGTTTGGGATGAAGTATCACACCTACCCCTCTTTGAAGTCAGAGGAGGACCGGGTGGCGCTGTGGGAGGCCATCATCGGAGGAGACCTCCAGACCATGGCCACCGACGAGTACTGCACGTCATGGGAGACCAAGACAGCCGGGCGGACCATCCTGGACGTCACCGGCGGCCACAACGGCGTCGAGACCCGGATGGGCATCACCTTCACGGAAGGCGTATCCCGGCAGGGAATGGACTTGCAGCGGTTCGTGGAGGTCACGTCGACCAACGCCGCCAAGATCATGGGCCTTTATCCAAGAAAAGGCGTGTTGGCGCCGGGCAGCGACGCCGACATCTGCATCATCGACCCGGCCATCAAGCGGAAATTGACGGTTGAGGACTTCCACATCTCCGACTACAGCATCTGGGAGGGATACGAGATCGAAGGGTGGCCGGTGACCACGATCCTGCGAGGAGAAGTGGTGGTGTCGAGCGGGGCATTCAGCGCGGCCGCCTCGGGCCGGCTGATACCTCGCAAGATCGACTCTTCTGTAACCGTCCGCCCCGTGTGCTGACCTCTCGAAAGCTAACTGGCACCGGTCTTGGCGCGGCAGGTTCCAACCATCCTGGGAACCGCAGGAGCGGGATCTAGT
>JAAXHN010000024.1 GCA_012270885.1 Acidimicrobiia bacterium
GCCACATAGCGGGACTCGGCGACCACCGCCGCCACGGGCTCGCCCACGTAGCGGACCTTGCCCTCGGCCAGGGCGGGAGTGCCCGAGTCCTTCTGGCCCGGAAGCCTCCAGATCACCGGGAACTGCGTCACGTGATCCGGTATGTCGTCGGGAGTTATCACCATCTGGACGCCGTCCATGGCCCGGGCCTCGGAGGCGTCGATCGAGTTGATGCTCGCATGACCCATGGGGCTGCGCAGAATCGCCATGTGCAGGGTCCCCGGCAGGTTGATGTCGGCTACATAACGGCCCCGTCCCCTGATCAGAGCCGGGTCTTCCCGGCGCGGCGCCCGTGCGCCGATCCATTCGGTGGTGGTCATGATGTCACCTCGTTCATTTCACGCGCCGCCCCCAGCACCGATTCCACGATCTTCTGGTATCCGGTGCAGCGACAGATGTTTCCTCCCATGTCATCCCGGACTTCCTCGGCGGTGGGATCGGGATTGCGCTTAAGGAGATCGATCCCGGCCAGGATCATCCCCGGAGTGCAGAATCCGCACTGCAGCCCGTGATACTCCGAGAACGCCTTCTGCATGGGATGCAGTTCGCCGTTCTCCTCCAGGCCTTCGATGGTGGTGATCTCTGAACCCTGGGCCTGGACTGCAAACAGCAGGCAGGACCGCACCATCTCCCCGTCCAGGAGGACGGTGCAGGCTCCGCACACCCCGTGCTCGCACCCCAGATGGGTTCCGGTGAGACCCAGGCGGTCGCGCAACACGTCGGCCAGGATCTCCCTGGGCTCTGCCAAGGTGGTCTGGTTTCTTCCGTTCACGTTTAGGGTTATCGCCACTTGAGCCATCATCACACCTCCTGGGCGCCGGCGATAGCCTGTTGCAACGCCTGGCGGGTCAGCACGTCTATCAGAGCGCGCCGGTAGTCGGCGCTTCCGTGAATATCGTCGGTTGCCGGGAACTGGGAAGCAGCGCGGGCGGCCGCTTCGGCAACTGCCGAAGATCCTCCGTCGCTTCCGACCAGGGCCGCCTCCGCCTCGTCCAACCGGGCGGGGCTCGTTCCCCCGAAGGAGGCGATCGAAGCCGATGCAACCCCGCTCCCGTTCATGGACACCACCGTTGCCACGCCCGCTACCGCGAAGTCCCCGTGGCGACGGGCGAACTCGGCAAAACCGTGACCGCCTGACTGGGCGGGCACCGACACTTCGGTGATGAGTTCGTCTGGTCCGAGAGCGGTGGAGAGGAAGTGCCCGCTGGCCAGGTCCTCCACGGACAGCACTCTGGATCCTCCCGAGGAGACCGCGGTGACCGAGGCGCCGAGCGCCATCAAGACCGCCGGATACTCGGAGGCCGGGTCGTTGTGCGCCAGGCTTCCCGCCAGGGTTCCGCGGTTGCGAATCGCCCGATGGCCCACATGTCCGGTGGCCTCCGCCAGGAGCGGCGCGCAGGTGGCCACCTCGCAGGAGTCCTCGAGCCCGGTCTGCCGGGCTGTGGCCCCGATTTGTACGACGCCATCGCTGCATCGGATGTAGTCAAGGTCGGAGATCCCGTTTATGTCCACGATGCTGGCTGGCCTCGCCAGGCGAAAGCTCATCATGGGAACCAGACTCTGGCCCCCGGCCAGCACCTTTGCGTCCTCATGGCTGCTCAACAGGCCAACCGCGTCATCGACGGACTCGGGAGCGTGATATTCGAAAGCTGCAGGTTTCATCGCTCTCCCATCTATATGAATTGGCTAAAACCAATATAGGGGGCTGAACTGCGGCAACTGCAAATTCGGGAGGGTTATTCCCCTAACACCCCCGCCATCTGGTCCAAGGCCGCCAGATTGTGCCCCGCCACCATGGAGTCGATGTGCGGCAGGGACGCTATCAGACCCCTGGTCAGCGGCCGGAATCTGGGATCCCCCATCAGGGGATTCACCCACACCACCCGGTGCGCCTGCCGCGACAGCCGGGCCATGGCGGACCCCAGGATCGCGGGGTCTCCTCTCTCCAGTCCGTCGGAGCAGATCAGCACCACCGACCCCCGGTTGCGGGAGTCGGGACCGTACCGACGCACGTATTGGGCGAGCGACTCCCCGATCCGGGTGCCGCTCTCCCAGTCCACCACCCGGGAGGCGGCTTCCTCTATGGAGCGATTGGGGTCCCTCCAGCGCAACTGCGGGGTGATCCGGGTGAGCCTGGTACCGAAACAGAAAACCTCGACCTCGTGTGCGGCGCGGTGGGTGGCGTAGGCGAAGTGAAGGAGGGGCCGGGAAAAGCCCGCCATCGACCCGGAGATGTCGAGGATCAGCACCAGCCGACGGGGCTTGACCCGCCGCCGGCGGAAAGCCCGATGGAACGGCTCGCCGTCACAGCGCAGGGAGCGCCGCACGGTCCTCCGCAAATCGATCCGTCCGCTCGGCCCCGGACGGGTGCGCCGCACCACCCGGCTGGGCAGGTTCACCGCAATGTTCGCCACCAACCTGTGCAGCCGTCGGAGGTCCTCCTCCGTCCAATGATCGAACCGCTTGTCTCTGAGGATTTCGTCCTCCGAGGCGGTGGGACCGCTGGAACTGGGCCCGTCGTCGGAGGGATCGACGACCGAGACCTCCTGGGTGGTCGCAACTGTCTGGGTCCCCATCGGAGCGCCGTCGTCGGCCCACCCGCCGAAGACATACTCTCCTTCCTGGGCGGCCTGCTCTTGCTCCGACCGCGAGAACCACTCGGCGAAGGCCCGGTCGTAGTCGGCGAGTCTCCGATGGTCGTCCACCATCGTCAGGCGCCCCGCCCAGTAAAGGTCCACCGGATCGGTAGGGTCGAGTCGGGCGGCCGCCCGGCAGAACGAGAGAATCCGGCCAGGTCCCAGCCTGAAGCCGTGGGTCCGCAGATACTGGCCGAAGCGGATCAGGGACCCGAAAAGCTCCTCGCCGTCACTCAAGGTCGGCCAACTCCTCGATGAACCCTTCGGCGGTCTCCAGGTCGTCGCGTTCTTTGAGCGCCGCACCCATGGTGAGCCGGACCGTCCCGACATCCAGACGGTCGGTCCCCAATCGCTGCAAGGCCCGGGACCAGCTAATGGTCTCGGCAACGCCGGGGGTCTTGACCAGGTCTGCCCGGCGGAGGCGCGCCGCGGCCCGCACCACCTTCCGGGCCAGGGCCTCGGAGACCTCCGGCGCCCTGGTCCGGATGATCTCTGTCTCCCGCAGGGGTTCGGGGAGATCGATCCAGTGGTAGAGACAGCGCCGTTTGAGAGCGTCGTGCAACTCCCTGGTGCGGTTAGAAGTCAGGATCACCATCGGAGGCGTGGCCGAGTGGATAACTCCCAACTCGGGGATGCTGATCTGAAAGTCCGACAGGATCTCCAGGAGGAACGCCTCGAACTCGTCGTCGGCCCGGTCGATCTCGTCTATCAGGAGAACACACCTTCCCTCCGACCGGAGAGCCCGCAACAGGGGCCTCTCCAGCAGGAACTCCTCTGAGTAGATGTCCCGACCGGCGCCGTCCCTGAGGTCGGCGGCCCGCAGATGGAGAAGCTGGCGGGTGTAATCCCACTCATACAGAGCCTGGGAGGCGTCGATCCCCTCATAGCACTGCAGGCGCACCAGGGGAACCCCCAGGGCGTCCGCCAGCGCCTTGGCCACTTCGGTCTTCCCCACGCCGGCTTCGCCTTCCAGCATCAGGGGCTGGGGAAGGGTCCGGGCCAGGTAGATGGCGGTGGCCAGTCCTTGGTCGGCCAGGTAGCTGTGGCGGTGCAACAACTGCGCAGCATGGGCAGGCGAGGAAAACCCCGTTGCGCTGTCCGGTGAGTACAACTCTGAGTCCAAGTTCGGTCCCCCAATAGGATTATCAAGCCAAGATAGTCGAATAGGCTAGAAGGAAGTTGAACAAGGAGAGGTTGGTGAGCACCACACTGATCACCGGAGGGCGGGTGATAACCGCCACCCGGGACACCGTCGAGGACATCCTGATCGAAGACGGCAAGGTCGCCAGGCTGGGAGACCTGGGCGACTTTCCTGCCGACCGGGTGATGGACGCTTCGGGCAAGCTGGTGATCCCCGGCGGCATCGACCCTCACACCCATATGGACACCCCGGCCGGGGACACCTTCATCTCCGATGACTTCTACACCGGCACCGTGGCGGCGGCGGTGGGCGGGACCACCACCATCATCGACTTCCCCATCCAGGAGAAGGGCGACGATCCCCGGGTCTCGCTGGAGGATTGGTTCGGCAAGTCCGAGGGCAAGGCGGCCATCGACTGGGCGTTCCACCAGATCATCGCCGATCTTCCTCCGGCTTACCTTCCCTCGCTGGGCGCACTTATAGATGAAGGCGTCTCCAGTTTCAAGCTGTTCATGGCCTATCCCAACGCCTGGATGCTGGACGACGGGGCGATCTTCTCGGCGCTGCAGTGGACCTCTGACAACGGCGGCTTGATCATGCTGCACTGCGAGAACGGCCCCGCCATCGAGGTGCTCATCCAGCAGGCGATCGCCGCCGGCCACACCGAGCCGCGCTTTCATGCCGCCACCCGGCCGTCCATAGCCGAGGGAGAGGCGACTTCTCGCGCCATCGCCCTGGCCGAGATCGCCAGGGTCCCGGTGTACGTGGTGCACATGTCGGCGGCCGAAGCCCTCAGCGCGGTGGGACAAGCCCGCGGCCGGGGACTGCCGGTGTATGCCGAGACCTGCCCCCAGTACCTGCTCCTATCCGAGGACAAACTCGCCTCGCCCGGTTTCCAGGGCGCCAAGTACGTCTGCTCCCCTCCCCTGCGCGACCCTTCCCATCACGACAGGATGTGGGAAGGGCTGGCCTCGGGCGACCTGCAAGTGGTCTCCACCGACCACGCCCCGTTCCACTACAAGGACCAGAAGGAGATGGGACGCGGCGACTTCACCAAGATCCCCAACGGGATGCCGGGAGTCGAATGGCGGGTGAGTCTTCTCTACAACTTTGGGGTGCGGGAGAACCGGATATCTCTCAACCGCTGGGTGGAGATCACCTCCACCAACGCCGCGAAGCTGTTCGGCATCTACCCACAAAAGGGCGAGATCGCCCCCGGATCCGACGGCGACCTGGTGATATTCGACCCCGACCGTCCCCAGACGCTGTCGGCCGAGACCCAGATGACCAACTGCGACTACAACCCGTACGAGGGCTGGACGCTGCAGGGCGCCCCCGAGACGGTGCTGGTGCGAGGCGAGCCGGTGGTCTCGGACGGAAAGTTCGTGGGCCGGGCCGGCATGGGCCGGTTCATCAAGCGCCGTCCAGCAGAAACCCTCGCCACCGACCTGATTTCCTGACCCCGGAGGGAGAGTTATGACCACCGTCAGAACCGCACTAATCCAGATGTCGACCGTCTACGACAAGGACGCTAACGTTAGAAAGGGAGAGGAACTGGTCCGCCAGGCCGCCGACCGGGGGGCGCAGATAGTGTGCCTCCAGGAATTGTTCAACACCATCTACTTCCCCTACGAGATGGATCCCCGCCACCTGGAACTGGCCGAGCCGATCCCCGGGCCCACCACCGACCGGATGCAGGAGGTGGCCCGGGAGTGTGGCATCGTCCTGGTGGCGCCCATCTACGAGAAGACCATCGAGGGGATGCTGTTCAACACCGCCCCGGTGATCGGGACCGACGGGGAGCTTCTGGGCATCTACCGGAAAAGCCACATCCCTCTGGTGAGCACCCCCACCCTCACCGGCATCGAGAAGTACTACTTCGCACCCGGCGACACCGGGTTCGTCACCTTCGACACGCCCTTCGGGATCAAGTTCTGCGTGTACATCTGCTACGACCGCCACTTCCCCGAAGGAGTCCGGGCCTTCGCCCTGCAGGGCGCCCAGTTGATGGTGGTCCCCACCGCCACCACCGGGATGAGCCGGTACCTGTGGGAGTTGGAGCTCCGCGCCCATGCGGTGGACAACATCATGTACGTGGGCGGGGTCAACCGGGTGGGGGTCGACCAGGACGGGTCCGACTCGCACTTCTACGGGTCGTCGGTGTGGGTGGACCCCAAGGGGCAGATCATCAGCCAGGCCAGCGACCAGGACGACGAGGTGCTAATCGCCGACCTGGACTTCTCGGTGGTCCCCCAGATCCGCAACGAATGGGGTTTCTTCCGGGACCGCCGCCCCGACCTCTACGGAGCGGTCGCCACCTGAACCCAGCGGCCCCTGACCCACGCCTTTACAACACGAACGTGCCGGAGAAGAGGAAAGGTTGTCGGGTCTAACTGCCGATAATCGTCGACTTGCGGTAGGATTCCAGGCACAGGGGTGCGAACACAGAGGAGGATCAGGACATGGGCGTTTTCAACTGGCCGATCCGACTGGACAGCTTGGATGGCCAACAGTCGCTGGAGATAGAAGCGTTGGTGGACACCGGCGCCAGCTACACCGTCGTGCCAGCCGATCTGCTTAAGGACCTGGACGTGTCGCCCATAGACAAGATCGGCTTGGTGTTGGCCGACGGACGGCCGGTGGAGTACGACATCGGAGAGGCACGCGCCACCATCGACGGGAGGAGCATTCCCACCCTGGTGGTCTTCGGAGAGGACGACGCGCCTGCCCTGCTGGGGGCCTACACACTGGAAGGACTGCGCCTGGCGGTGGACCCCACCCACGGCAGGCTCATCCCAGCCCCACACGCCTGGGCGTAGACGCCTGGCCCTACTCGGACCCCGACTCCGGACACTTCTCGGCTCTTCGATGCTCCTATGGTTGTCAAATTG
>JAAXHN010000025.1:0-1931 GCA_012270885.1 Acidimicrobiia bacterium
CTTCCACGGAATCCACCTCCCCTTCCACGGAATCCACTGAACCCGCCCCCACCCCTGAAACAACCGAACCCGCCTCATCCGGAGAATCGACGGAGGTCACTTCGCCCACAACCGAGCCCCCGGTGGACGGCGCCGGAGGGTGTCCCCTCCCGCTTGATACCCCTGGGATCCTACGGCCGGTGGCCGATGACAACCCCCACTCTCCTCCCTCCCACCTTGAGATTGCAGTGGCCCCCTGGCCCACCGACTGGTCCCGCACCACCATCGACCTGGGGGAGTTGGGATTGGGCATCCCCACTATCGATCCCCGAGATCTGATCCGCCCCCTGGACCGGCCGGTATTCGTCGATACCAGAGAAGCGCGGGAGTGGCTATCCGAGGCGGATCCCGGGATGCTGGTCCGCATCGGGGACGACGCCCGCTTCTATCCCCTGCGGGTTCTGACCCGCCACGAGATAGTCAACGACCGCTTCGGCGACCGACCGGTGCTGGTCACCTATTGCCCTCTGTGCAACACCGCGGTCGCATTCGACCCGGTGGCGCCCGACGGCGCCCGTCTGCGCTTCGGCGTCTCGGGGCTTTTGCGCCACTCCGACCTGGTCATGTGGGACCTGGAGACCACTTCTCTGTGGCAGCAGGTCACCGGAGAGCCCATCGTCGGGGCCTATGCGGGCGGTCCAGCGCTCCCCTACCTGCCCTCCGCGATAGTGGCCTTCTCCGAATTCGTGGCTTCCCATCCGCAAGGTTGCGTGCTCGGCCCCGACCAGGAGTTCGGCATGTCCTACGGAGTCAATCCCTATGTCGGTTACTCCTCCTCGTCCCGGCCGTTCCTGTTCAGCGGTGAACTGGACGACGCACTGCCGGCTCTCTCCCGGGTGGTGGGGGTGACCGTCAACAACCAGTACCGCGCCTATTCCTTCCACGACCTGGCGGAACTGCGGGTGATCAACGACACGTTGGATGAGGTTCCGATCGCCGTGATGTGGGGCGCCGCTCACACCGCCGACGCGTTGGACGACACGATCATCTCCAACGGACGGCCGATCGGAACCGGGGTGGCCTTCGTGACCGTCTCCCCCCAGGGTCCGCTCACTTTCGTACCGGCCGGTGAGGATGCGTTCGAAGACCGGGAGACCAATAGCACATGGAACCTGCTGGGTCAGGCCACAGAGGGCCCGCTGGCTGGCACCCAGTTGGAATTCGCGCCCCATCGCAACGAGTTCTGGTTCGCCTGGCATGCCTTCTTCGGAGCGGACGGAGAGCTGTGGGAGGCCTCCTGAGCGAAGCGTAGATCAGCCCAGGGCGCGTTCCAAGGCTCCGATGAGACCCTCGATCTCCTCGCCGGTGGTGTAGTGGATGAAAGACATCCGCAGCACCCCGGGGTCGGCGGGGATCCCCATCCCCTCGAGGAGGCGTGGAGCGTAGAAGTCCCCGTTGCCGACCATCATCCTGCTTCGCCGCAGGGACTCGGCCACCTCGCCCACCGACCGGCGCGACGGAACGATGGCCACCGTGGGTGCCCGCCGGGCGGGATCCGCCGGCCCACAGAGCCGCACGTCGTCACGCTGGGCCAGATATCCGAGGAACCGACGCAACAGCTCCGTCTCATGCGCCCGGAACATGTCGTGCATGGCGCGGCCTCGCTCTACGGGAGAGACCGGCGGTCCCCCGTGGTGAACATAGAGGTCGTCCAGGTATTCGACGATTCCAGCGCAAGCCGCCACCTGGGCGTGATCGGGTCCGGCCGGGACCAGCTTGTGCCGGAGGTCATCGGGCGCCAGGAAGTAGTGGCCCTCGTTCCCCAGCCGCTCCGCCAGGTCCCGGCGGACGAACATCATCCCCTGGTGGGGACCCCACGTCTTGTAGCCGGAGAAGAGGTAGACATCCACTCCCAACGACCCGATGTCGGGCAGGCCGTGCGGAGCGTAGGA
>JAAXHN010000025.1:1944-23138 GCA_012270885.1 Acidimicrobiia bacterium
ACAACAACCCTGGCGCCGACCGCCGAGGCGCGGGCGACGACCTCTGTCACCGGGTTGACCGCCGCCACCACGTTGGAGGCGTGGGGAAACGCCACCAGCCGGGTGCGCTCGGTCAAAAGCCCCTCCAGATCGGCGATGTCCAGGGTCCCCGTCCGGGGATCGACCAGCCACTCCCGGATCGTGACGCCGGTGGCCGATAGTCGCCTCCACACTCCTGCGTTGGCCTCATGATCCTGGGTGGAGGCCACGATCTCGTCTCCCTCCCGCCACATGGATCGAAACGCCCGGGCAAGCACGTAGGTGTTCTGCGAGGTGGAGGGTCCGAAGTGGATCTCGTCGGTCCCCACGCCCATCCAAGCCGCCAGCCGCTCATAGGACTCTTCCATGGCCGCAGCGGCCCTGACCGAGAGCGGAAAGCGGTATTCGGGCTGGACCCTGGTGTGGCGGTAGTAGTCGGTCAGCCGATCGATGACCTGGCGGCACGCAAAGGACCCGCCGGCGTTCTCGAAGTGGGCCCACCCGGCGAGCCGGTCATCGGAAAAGGCGGGAAACTGGCTGCGGGCGTACTCGACGTCGAAAGGTCTCAATGGTTCCTCCAGCTTCGTGTTGGCAGTCTCCAAGTTTGGCAGACCGGGTCGAGTTCGCGTGGAACGGGTCCGGGATCGGCTTGGGCTGTGACAGCCGGCCTTATCGGCAAGTAGGCTGAGCCAATGGCCATGGAGGGAGTTGCGTTGGATCTCGGAGACCGGATCGGGGGCGGATTGCTGGGTGTGGCGGCGGGTGACGCCCTGGGAGCCACCCTGGAGTTCGTGAGTCCCGCCCAGATCAAGCAGAGACACGGGGTTCACCGGGAGATCACCGGCGGCGGGCCGTTTCGATGGCGGCCCGGACAGGGGACCGACGACACCGACCTCACCTGGGCGGTGCTGGCCGCCTATCTCGACGGACCCTTCACACTGGAGAAAGCGGCGGACAACATGCTCGTTTGGTTCCACACGGGACCTCGCGACATCGGCGGCGCCACCGCCGAGGCCCTCCGGCGGTTGCACAGAACCGGTGACCCTCGAACCAGCGGCGCCACCAGGGAGTCCTCCTGCGGGAACGGATCCCTCATGCGGTGCATCCCCACCGCGCTGGCCCGAGGAGATCATGGCGTCCGGCGCCGGGAACTGGCCGAGATTTCCGCCGTAACCCACGCCCATCTGCAATGCATCGACAGTTGCCTGGCATACGGCGAGATCGTCAATGCCCTACTCGAGGGAGCGGAGGTCAATGAGGCGGTGGCCGCGGCCAGGGCGCTGGACCTGCATCCCAAGGTCCGAGAGGCCCTGGACATCGACCCCGGGTTGGCGGCGGACCGCCTCCGTACGTCCGGCTACGTGATCCACTCCCTGGGCTGCGCGGTCTGGGCCATCCAGCAGGACGCTACCTTCGAAGAGGTGATCGTGGCTTTGGTGAACCGCGGCGATGACACCGACACCACCGGCGCCATAGCCGGCGGACTGGTGGGCGTCAGCCAAGGAGTGGAGGCCATCCCTGCCCGCTGGCGTAGGAAACTGGAGTACCACGACCGTCTGTTGGATGCGGTCCCCCGCCTCCTGGCCCTGCGGGGGTAGAGCGACCCCTGTGAAAGCCTATGCCCCTCTGGCGGGTGGGCGGTCCCCGCCCTTCAACCTGGCCACGTCGGCAAAGAACCTGGGAATCAACACCCGGAGAATGCGATGCCCGTGGGTGATGGCGGCCACGCCGATCACGAACAGCACCAGTTTCAACGCGTCTCTGTCCTCGACAGCCAAGGTCCGGAGGAACCAGGCGTACGCCATGCCCTGGAGGAGCATTCCCGATGCGAGACTGCGCACCCGGAGGAGCGAGGAGCAGCGACGGCACCAGCCACACAGCCGACAAGTACCCACCGAGCACCATTCCAGCCATCAGGCCCAACGCCATCATGCTGTCCCCATTCGGGTTACATCCCGGCCGTCTGAGCAACCTTCCCGTACCACTCGGCCAGAGAGTCAACCGTCTCATGGGCGTTGAGCCCGCTGGGATTGGGGACCACCCACAGTGCGGCGCCCTCCAACAGTTCCGGCTGGCAACCCGAGCGGGCCCTCGGCCGACCGAAGGCGGTCCGGTAGGCGGTGATCCCCACCACCGCCACCACCCGGGGACCCCATGACCTGACCTTCTCCGCCAGGACCGCCGCACCCGAGCGAAGCTCCGTCGCGGAGAGCTCCGCGGCGCGGGCCGTGGCCCGGTCAACCAGATTGGTGAACCCGAGTCCCCGCTCGATCAGGTAACGGCGGTCCTCCGGAGTGAATCCGGCCTCCCGGCAGATCTCATGGGCGGTGATGCCGGCCCGCTGCAGAGCCGGATAGAACCGGTTGGTGGGATGGGCGAAGTGGGTCTGGGTCGCCGCCGTCCAAAGGCCCGGGTTAATGCCCACGAACAGCAGGCGGACGCGGGGTCCGACCAGGTCGGGCACCGTCGCGTCCCTGTAGCTTTCCAACTCGGCCCGGCTGAACCTCGGCCTGCGAGCCGCGCCTCTCATCGGCGTCGCCGGCGCATCAACCGCTCCAGGCTCTCGGTCCGCTCCGGTTCGGGGGGAGGGGCGGGCGCGGGCTGGTCGAGTGGCTCGTCGGCCACCACGACCGGTTCGTCCTCGGGTGGGCGTCCCACGGTCTGCGCGGTCACGGCTCCTCCCGCCGAGAAGCGAAGCCTCCGGGAAGCCACGTCCACCAGGAACAGCACCAAGGCCAGGCCCACCAGCCATGGCCAGATGGCCACATCGTTCTTCCCCCGGGTGGCGACGGCATCGAAGAAGCTGTCCGGCGGCGGGTCGACCCGGCCGCCGGTGACCTCGGCGACCTCCTGGGCGAGGGCCGGGTCGGGGGGCAGGAAGGAGAACTCCTCCTGGTAGGTGGAGACCGCCCCGGCGCTCACAGAAGTCATTGCGCCGTCCGGGGTGTGGATGTCAGCCGCGACCCAGTAGGCCCCGGCCGCATCCGCCGGCGCCTGCGCCTCGAAGCGGCCCGAAGCCACCCTGCGGAAAGAGATCACATCCACCTCTCCGTCGGGTCCCCGGACCCGGGCGACGCCGGTCGCCTCGGCCGGCAGGCCCGGAAGGTCCAGGCCGATCGAGAGCCTCCCGCCCTCGACAGTCGCCGAGAGGACGCCGTCTCCCTGCACCGACAGTGTGTCGCGGACCACCGTCCCCCAGAACTGCACGAAGCCGTCCCATTCCACCCACTCCGAACTCCACCGGGAGGTGGCGTCAGACGTCCAGACCGCCACCCGCCCCAACCCCCGCTGCCAGGAGGCCAAAAGCGGATGTTCGGCCCCCACCTCCAGGGAAACGGTGGCGGTCCCCTTGGCTTTGGTGGCGACATAGCCCCGCAACTCCGGAGCCTCGGTCAGGAGCTCCGCCATGGAGGTCCCACCGATGCGAACCGGGTAGAAGAGGCCCTCCCGTACCAGGTTCTCGGCCACCAGCAGGGTCTCCTCGACGAATATCTCCGGGACCAGGTCGAGATCCACCCCGGGGTAGTAGCGGCCTCCCCCGAGCTCGGCCATCCGCTCGAGAGTCGGACCGGGGCCTTCTCCGGTCCCCAGGACCGAGAGCGTAATGCCTTCCTCGGAGATCTTGCGCGCCAGGGGAAGCAGCCCGGCCTCGTCGGGGTCCCAGCCGTCGGTGAACAGCACTATGTGGCGGAGCGACCCCTCCACTCCGTTGAGGACCCGGAGCGCCTCGGCCAGCGCCGGGCGGATCTCGGTGTCTCCCTCCGGAGTCAGGGTGGACAACGCGGCGGCTACCTCGTCGTCGCCCGGCCGGGGACCGAGGGGAATGGTCCAGTCGAAACCCGAAGAGAAGGCCAGCACCCCGACCTGGTCAGAACTGGTGAGGGCGCCGATCGCCTGCGACGCCCCGGCCTGGGCGATGGCCGTTTTGGGAGTCCCTCCGGCGATGCGTTCCGCGTTGCCCCCGCAGTGACAGGACCCCATCGATCCGGAAGTGTCCAGCGCCAGGACCTCGGCCACCGGTTGGCGCCGCAGCAGGTCATCGGGGTCCGAGGAGACCGGCAGAACGCTTTCCAGGGGAGTCTGGTGGTAGTCCCCCACCCCGAAGCTCCGGTCGCCTCCCACCACCACCAGACCGCGTCCGAAGTCCTCCACATAGGAGACCAGGTCCTCCGCCTCGGCCGCCTCCCGGATGTTCACGTTGACCAGGACCACGCCGTCGTACTGGGTCAGATCCTCCGCCGGGGGGATCCCGACCAGCCGCTCCACGTTCAGTCCCGAGGCCTCCAGGGCGGCCTGGAGGAACTCCCCCTCGCCCCGGCGGGCCCGGTCCTCCACCACCGCCACCCTGGCCGGGCCCTCCACCCGGGTGATCCCAACCGCCCGGTTGTTCTCGGCGTACTCGTCCCAGTCCGCGAAGAGTCGCGCCTCCACAGCCAGAGGTCCGCCTCGTCTTTCCTCCTCGTCGTCAACGGTCGCCAGTGCCTCGTCGACGGGCACCAGGAAGTCCACCTGGTTGGCGCCGGCCTGCAACCGGACTTCCCGCAGTTCCGCGTAGTCCCCGGCCGTGATTCGAAGCTGCGCCGGCCCCGGAAGGCTGGAGCGGACTGTCACCGTGGCTGGCAGCAACTCCTCCTCCCGGACCAGGCCGGGGATTTCCACCCGCTCCACCAACGCCTCCGCGTCCAGGGCGCTCTCCAGCATCATCACGTCAACGGCCACTCCGGCGGTGGCCAACTCCTCGATCGCCTCCCTCACCCCTCCCCCGGTGGCAGCCATGTCGCTCATCAGCACCACGCGGCGCGCCCCGGCCGTGGGCAGCAGCGCGGCGCCGGCCCGGAGCGCCGAACCCAGCTCGGACGCCGAGCCGTCCACGACCGACCGAACGGGCAGCAGTTCCCGGCCGGTGGTGAGGGCGGTGTCCATCCTGGCCTCGGAACCGAACACCATCAGCCCCACCAGGTCATCGGTCCCGGCGTGCGGCAGGGCCTCCGCCACCAGTTGCTCCTGGTGCATCCGGGACTCCGATCCCATCGAGAGGGACCGGTCCAGGGTCAGCAGGACGGCTCTCTGCCGCTGGGGGAGGCTCAGCACCGGCTGGGCCAATGCCAGGAGCGCCAGCCCGACTCCCGCCATCCGCAGAGCCAGCACCCACCGACGGCGGCGGCGGCCCACCGTCCACCTCCCCCGCCTGGCCATGTACCAGATGCCCGCCACCCCCAGGGGTGCTGCCCAGATCAGCTCCGGAGCCCCGAATCTCATGGGCGACCTCTCGGCGCGGGCGTGGCCAGCGGCGTCACCAGTCCCGGAGCCGGGCGTCGAGCGCCCCGGGGGCCTCTGAGGGCCATCCACCACTCGAGGATCATCAACAAAGCGGCCAGGGCGGCTACCCACAGACCCCACTCCCGGATAGTAGAAGTCCTCTCATCAGAGACGAACGTTCCCTCCTCGACCGCCAACTGGCGGGAATGCGCCGCCGATTCGCCAGGGGAGAAGCTTCTGACCGCCAGATCGGACCGCTCGACCTGACCGTCCACAACCAGATATTCCACCCGATAGACCCCCGGTCTTCCCGTGCGGGTGAAAGACGCCGCGTTGTCGCCCAGGACGACCGGCTGCTCCCCGGGTCCTATTACCCGGACGGTTCCCGTCCCCCAAGACAGGAGTGGGATGGGCACGCCGGCAGGAGATGGATCGACGCCGCCGGAAGCCTCCCCGCCCAGCCACTCCAACAGCTTGACGCCCAGCAGGGGGAATGCCGTCTGCACCACCAGGTTGGAGTGGGTCAGGTCGAAAGTGAAGTACACCACGCGGTGGCCGTTCACCCGGCCCAGCAGAACCAGGGGCACGTCTCCGGACTTGACCACCGGCAACCACTCGTCGGTCTGGACCACCTGGGTTTCGGCCATGGCGGTGCCGGCCAGGCTCACGTCGTCCAGAACCGGTTCCCCGGGCCGCTGCCAGGTCACGCCCAGGTTGGCGGCGATCCCTACGAGGGCCAGCCCGGGCGGCGGAGGATCGGTGCGGATAAGCCAGGAAGGCCGGTCGACCTCCCCCGGCTCGCCTCGGTTGATCACCGACAACTCGGCGGAGTCCCCTGACGCGTCCACCTCGGTCAGATCGGGGATCGACCGCACCAGCGCCGAGACGAACGGCGACTCGGCCCCCTTTACCTGAACGGAGTTGACCGTGGGGATCGGCAGGGCTGCCCACGCGCGGTCGTCGAGCGGGAGGGAGTCGCCGGCGTGCACCAACCGGGCCGCCACCACCGCACCGGAACCCACCGGAGCGGGTATGAACGCCTGTTCCGTCCCGCCCGGCTCCGGGGAGACATCCAGGCGGGCGAAGACCGTCCCCTCCGATTCCAACTCCACCCCGACCGCCCGGGCCGGGCCGCCATGGTTGGCGACCGAGACCAGTGCTCTCACCAGGCCCGCAGAGTCCCGCTCCAGGGAGAGGGCTTCCACTGCCCAGTTCGGTCCAGTCTCGTCGAACCGCACGTGCCGGGCGGCCGCCACCGGCTCGGCCGCCAACGGAGCCGCGCCACCGTCGGTGAACAGCACGAGGTCCGTGGGACGCTCGGGGGTGGCCAGTCCTCTTCCCAGCCGGATCGCCTCGGAGAGGTCGGCTTCCCCTCCGGTCAGCTCGAGGCCCGCCAGAGCTTCGACCACCTCTTCGCGTTGCCGGGAGAAGGCGGTCACCACATGGGGCAGAGCGCCGGCTTCGACAACCGAGACCAACTGCTCCCCCGACATCTCCTCGGCCCAGCCCAGCGCCTCATCCTGCGCTCGCTCGAATCGACCCTCCATCCCCATGGAGCCAGAGACGTCGATTACCAGCACCGTGTGGGCGCCGAGCCGGGCCTCCTCGGAGCCGAAGGGCCGGGCAAGGGAGAAGACGAACGCCGCCAGGACCGCCAGTTGCAACAGCAGCAGTGGGGTGATCTTCAACCGCCTCCACGGACGGGAAGAAGAGAGCGGATCCCCGGCGGTCTCCCACAGGAGCAGGCTTGAGACCTCGACCCTCTCCCGGCGGCTGCGCAACATGTACAGGGCGATCAGGGGAAGAGCCAGCGACGAGAGCCCCAAAGCGGCCGGGACCAGGAAACTCAAGCCTTCCCTCCCACCAGGTCACCGCACTCTCCCGCCCCCCAGGTGATCCCAGCCCGAACCATCCTGTCCGTGACCCCGAACCCGCGAAAACCGCAACTAACCCGCGAAAAACATCGGCCGACACCCCACCTGAAGGGCCCGCCCCCGCCACCACCTTTCCGTTGGTCGGGACGCGCCGGGGCCTTCGCCGGGAAGGGGCGTCTCCGAGAGTTTTGATCCCTGGGATGGATCGGACAGCGCGCCGGTTCGATCCGTGCAGGTGCTTTGCAGTTGTCCGCAATGTGCAACAGGGCTGTGGCAGAATCAAGGGTCCGCAGCCGGTTATTTTCACACACCGGGGAGGGCCCGCAGAGAACTCCCGTGGGGAGAGCCGCCAGGAGACGTGCCGACTTCATGGGTTAGGACAACAATCCGGCGCCGGCCAGCTGCCACAGTGTCTCCTCCGAAGCATCTGGACCGGGTTCCACCAGCAGGTGATGGAGACCCGACCTTGCCGCACGCGCCGCCATCTGCGAGCACAGGTCTTCCAGCCGCGTCCGGTAGCGTTGATGAGCGTCGGCCGTGCCCGAAAAGTCGTACTCCTCTCCGGTCTCCGAGTCGCGGAGCCGGACGTCTCCCAACACCTCAGGATCGAGTTCGGGAGTCCCCAGGACGTGCAGCACCACCCCTCCGACCGAACCGCCCAGGAGGTCGAGACCCGACTGCCAGTCGGTCACCAGGAGGTCACTCACCAAGGCGATGTAGTGGCTGCGGCCCCCGGCTGCCACTGCCGCCATCGACGGCGCCAGCCTGCCCTCACCGGGTTGGACGCCCAACCCCTCCAGCCAGGCCTCCAACCGGGGCCAGGCCGTAAGGTGCCTTCCCGCCGGTCCCCGGGTCACCGGCCCGCCACCATCCTCTCCCGGCACCGCCCACAGTTCCACCCGATCGCCTCCCGCCAGAGCCAGGTAGGTCATCAAGCCCGCCAGGCGGAGCGCCGCGGGGTGTTTCCCGTAGAAGCCCATGGAGGCGGAACGATCCACCACCACTCGCACCGAGAGTTCTCTCTCCGCCTCGAACTCCCGGATCAGAGGCGTCCCCAGACGCGCCCACAGGAGGTGGTCGATCCTCCGGTAGTCGTCTCCGGGGGTGTACTCCCGGAAGTCCACGAAGTCGATGCTCTCCCCCTTGTGGTGGGAAGAGTGCCTCCCGCCGTGAGGGGACCGCACACGTCCGCGGGCTGTCAAGGAAAAGCGGCCGATCCTCTCCCGCAGGCCGGAGGAAACCAGCATCAGCGCTCTGCCACCGGTTCGGGGTGGGCCTCCAACACCTCCTCGATCAAACCGTCCGAGTTAACGCCGTCCACCACCGCCTCGTAGCCCAACACCAGTCGATGCCGGAGAGCCGGGTGGGCCAGCCGGCGTATATCGGATGCCGACAGGTTGGGACGTCCGTCCATCAGGGCCAGGGCCTTCCCTCCCAGGATCAGCGCCTGGGCACCCCTCGGACTGGCTCCCGCCCGGACGTAGCGGCGAATGCCGTCGGTGGCTCCGGGGGAGTCCGGATGGGTTGCTCCAACCAGAGTGGAGGCGTACCGCAGCAGGTGCCGGGCGGCCGGTAATTCCCGGACCATGGACGCCATCTGGGTCAGGTGCGTCCCCTCTAGGACGCCTGCGGGCTGGTGCTCGGAGTCACCGGTGGTGCGACGCAGGATCTCCACCAGGTCGTCAGAAGGTGGGAACGGCACCAACTCCTTGAGCATGAAACGGTCCAGTTGGGCCTCCGGCAACGGGTAGGTGCCCTCCATCTCCAGGGGGTTTTGGGTGGCCATCACCATGAACGGCCTGGGGAGGGGGCGGGTGGCTCCCGCCACGGTCACCCTTCGCTCGGCCATGGCCTCCAGGAGAGCCGACTGGGTCTTGGGCGTTGCCCGGTTGATCTCGTCGGCCAGCACCAGGTTGGTGAAGACCGGACCGGGGTGGAAGCTGAACTGACCGGCCTGGAGTACGTTGGTGCCCAGAATGTCGGCGGGCATCAGGTCGGGTGTGAACGAGATGCGCCCGAACCCGATCTGGAGTACCTGCCCCAGGGTGGTCAGCAGCCGGGTCTTGCCAAGGCCGGGCACTCCCTCCAGCAGGAGATGGCCCTCACAGAGCACCGCCACCAGCACCTTCTCCACCAACTCGGTCTGCCCGACGATCACTTCGGCTATCTCCTCGCGGGCGCGGGCAAGACTGGTTGCGAATCCGTCGGGATCCATTGGGGGGGTCTGTGAGCTCATGGTTCCAACTCCGTGAAATAGGTTTGCACAACTTCGGTCAGATGAGAGGGAAGGGGACGTCTCTGAAGGGATTCCAACGCCGCCGAGCGGTACTCAGCCAACCGTTCCGTATAGGGAACCAGCGCCGGATTGGCCACCGAGGGCGCCACTCCGGATCCCGCCACATCGCCCGACTCGGTCCCGTCGATCGGGACATGCAACTCCTCCCCCAGTCCTCCGGGAGGGGGGTCGAAAACCGATGAGGAGGAGTAAGCCGGATCACGGGCGGGATCATCGTTGCCCGTCCCCGCAACCTGTCCTCCTCCCCCACCCGAGGGGTCGGGTTGGCCCGCTCCGCCCCCTCCCATGATCTCTCCCTGGCCCGCTCCGGATCCCGGCCCTTGGTCCGAAGGGCCTCCCTGGCCTCCCTCCGACCCCTGCCCCTCACCTTGCCCGGAACCCTCGCCCTCACCGGATCCTGACTGACCCGAGCCCTCTTGGGCGTTACGCAGTCTCTCTTCGGCGCCGGCCAATTGCGCTGCTGCCGCCGCCTGGGAGGAGGCCTCCGCCGCCCTCGCCTGGGCCGCGGACACCTGCTGGGCAGCCCGCTGCAGGGCTCCCGATGCCAATGCAGGATCGAGACCCTCGGCGGCCAGCGCGGAAGCGGCCTCACTCAGCGCTTCGGCAAGATCGTCGTTGATGCCGGCGAAGTCAGAGGCCCGGTCGGCCAACTCCTGGGCCAGCGCCGCCAGTTGGTCTTCAGTGAGGGAGCCGAGCGAGGACGCCAGATCCTCCAACCGGTCGGCGGGGTCCTCCCCTTCTCCGACCGGGAGCCGGGAGAGGCGGGAGGCCAGGCCCGCCAGCGCGGTGCTCTCCGCTAGGCGATTGGGGGCCAGCCGCTCCTCCAGTTCCAGGCGCGCCACGGAAAGCTCCGAGAGCGCCTCCTCCAGGGTCTCGGACTCCGAAAGCCGGTCCGCCAGCTCGCTCAACTTGTCGGAAAGTTCTTCGGGAGCCTGCTCGACGAGGACCTCGATGGACTCCGCCTCGCGGTCCACCACCTCCCGGACCCGCCGGGACTCGGCGAGGGCCTGGTCGGTGACAGAAGGCGACGCGGCCATCATCCCGGCCGAGACCACCGCCAAGAGCACTAGGCCCAGCATCCACGCCGACGGGTACTCTCCCCGCAATCCCTTCCGATCGGCGCCGGCGGCCCAACTACCCGCCGCCTTCACCTGTCTGATCTCCGCCGGGTCCAGCCGGGGCTGTCCCGCCAACTCCCATGCGGTGGAGAGCCGGTCCTCTCCTCCCAGGCGGTGGTCGGCCCACAGAGCCGCCTGTGCTGCGGTAGGGGGACTCATCACCCACCACCCCAGCACGCCTGCCACCGCAACCACCACCATGGTCGAGGCCACACCGTCGGCCCAGGGAACCACGAAGACCCGGGAAATGCCCCAGACCGCCGCGGCGCCGGCCGCTCCCACCCCCAGCCCGAGCACTACCTCTCCGACCAGGCGAGACATCCACAGGCGCCTCCGGGCCAGGGCCACTAGCCTGAGGAGCGGTTCAGGAGGAGGCATCGGGAACCCGGGCGCGCCTCAGCCGCACCGGCAAGGCCCGCGGGGCGGTCACCCTCCTAGCAGCCCTCCAAAGGCACAGGGCGATGATCGTCCCGTATGTCAAGGTCGTGGCTGTCCATCCCGGTATCCGCTTCACTCCAAACGTAGCTCCCTCTTGGAGGTCGTCACCCTGGCGGAGCGACACCAACAACCTGAGGGGATCCATGGGCGTGGGAAGGTCCGGACCTTCGAAAAATCCGGTCAGATCGTCATATGGAAAGGCGGTGACGTCAGCCACGGCCACATACGGATTCAGCCATGTGCTCACCAACTCCCTACCGTCGTCCTCGATGTCGACCCTGATAGCCAGGGCCTCAACCCCCATCAGCACGAAGGACCCGAAGAAGATCGCCACCGCCAGCACATAGGACAGCGCTACCGCTCCCCGGTTGGACCTGGCCCGTGAAGAGACCCAGATCGAGACGGATGCCTGCATCGCCACCACCAGGATCAGCATGGCCAGCACAACCAGAACGTCCACCAGCCCGATCGCCCCGAAGGCCAGCGGCAGTCCCAGCAGGGGAATCACCGCCAGGATCAGAACTAGGAAGTAGCCGATCGAGGAGAAGAGCTTCCCCACCACGATCCCTACGGGAGTGACTTGGGTGATCTGGAGAAGGTGCAGGGTTTGGCTCTGTCTCTCCCCCACCACCGACAGCGCGGTCAGACCGGGAACCATGAACGCCACCGCGGTCAGCAAAACCAGGGTCATTCCCTCAAAGACCCACTTGCCGGCTTGATTGAGTCCCGAGAGGGGCCCGCGGACCCCGAAGAAGTCAGTGTTGATATTCCGCCCCGCCAGGAAGAAGAGATAGGTCAAGAGCCCCACCACGATCACCCAGCCGGTGATCACCAGCCAGCTCCAGCGCCCGCGGAAGCGCTGTCGGGACTCCCGGGCCAGGACCGGGTTCATTGGGCCGTGTCCTGGGTTATGCGGAGGAACAACTCCTCCAGGCCGATCTCTTCGATGCGCCACTCCGCCACCCGCACCCCGGCCGTGACCAACCTGGACAGAAGCTCAGTCGATCCGTCGTCTCCGGTATCGGCCAGGGAGAAGCCGATCCGCCCACTCTCCACCATCAAGCCCGAAACTCGAGGGTCCTCCTCCAGCAGGGTCAACGCCAGTTCCACATCCTGGTCGACAAGGCGCGTCCTGATGAAGCGGTCGGAAGCCAGCGACGCCCGGACCGAGCCCATGGGGCCTTGGGCGACCACCCCTCCTTCGTCCATCACCACGATGTCGCTGCAGATTCCCTCCAGTTCGGTCAGCACGTGAGAGGAGACAACCACGGTCTTTCCCATCCGGCCCAACTCGGCGATCAGTTCCCGGAGATGGACCCGCGCCCGGGGGTCCAGCCCGGCGGCCGGTTCGTCCAGCACCAGCAGGTCGGGGTCGTGCACGAGCGAGCGAGCCAGGGAGAGGCGCTGCTTCATACCCCGGCTCAAGGTGTTCACATCGTCGGTCGCCCTGTCCGACAGACCCACCAGATCCAACAGATCGGAGGCCAGGGCGGACCTGCGGACGGCCGCTATCCCATGGCTGGCGGCGAAGAACTGCAGATACTCGGTGGCTGTGAGGGACTCATAGACCCCGAAGAAGTCCGGCATGTAACCGATCAGGCGGCGGACGCCCGGCGCGTCCAGTTCGGGATCGAGTCCTCCCACCTCCACCGTTCCCTCGTCCCGGGACAACAGAGTGCTCATCAGCAGTATGGAAGTGGTCTTCCCCGCTCCGTTCGGGCCCACCAACCCGGTGACCGAACCCTGGGGGATGCTCATGTCCACTCCGTCGAGGGCCACCGTGGTGCGGTAACGCTTCTTCACTCCCTCAAAGGAGATCATCATGGTGCATCTCCCCATGTCATCACAGCCGTCAAGGGCGACACCCCGAGCCTGGCCGTGGACACCCTCAACAGCACCTCGCCCGATGGCGCCACAATCCGCGCCGCGTCCATTTCCCTGTCGATGTCGACCGGCACGAACTCCGCGGCCACCCAGTCCCAGGCCTCCCAGCCCTCGGTGCCATCCACCACCTCTTCTCCGTCAAAGGGAGCGACGGCGCGATCCAAACCGACGAAACCAGGATCCAACCCACCCAGTACCAGTCGCGGAGGCACGGACAAGCCGGTGGGCAGCCGGTAGGAGAGGATCCACAGTTCGGCGAAGACGGGGGCGCCCTCGAATCCCCCGGCGCGGAAGGCCTCGTCCAACCAAACCGGACGGGCGTGAGCCCAACCTGTCTCACCCATCCGATCCACGGAGATGGGATAAAGATCCAGCTTCAGTCCGGGCACCTCCTGGGTGTGGCCATCGACCATCACATCAGAGATCGAATGCTCCGTCACCGCGAAGGCGAAGGATGGGACGTCCACCATTCCCGACTCCCTGGCGACGTTCACAAGGCTTCCTATGACGATCGGCCAGTGCTCGCTCAGGTTCTCGACCGTGTCCTGGGCATCCATCCCCCAGAAGGCGTCGTGAAACTGCCACCGCGAAGTCGAAGTGAGAACTTCCTGCCAACTGATACTCCCGGTGGCGCCCGGTTCCAGGGCCCCCCGGACAGCAACCCTGGGATAGGCATGGACACCCCACATCACCACCGGACCCGACGACCCATTGGTCATCTCCACTCCCTGTCCACCGAACGCCGCCTTGACTTCGACCGGCTCTGCGCGGCGAAAAGCATTCACCGACAGCCAGCCCAGGGAGGGAAGATCGTATTCATAGACGCCGGAGCGGGTGATCGTCGGCTGGGCGGAGTCCCCGGCGATGTTCGCCAGGTTCTCGGGGTAAACGTCCCACTCGGGACTGAAGGAGATCTCCATTGTCCTAGCCCTGCTGGTGGCTGCCACCATCCCGGTGCGCGCCTGCGGGTCCGGTCCCGACACCTGAACGGTGCCATGGGACCAGAAGGTCCGATTGACGCCACCGGTGCCCACAATCGCAAAGGCCACCACCCCGACCAGGCCCAGGGCGGGGATGGTGATCCAAGCCCACTCCAGTTTGCGGCGTCTCCGCAGGATCCACAGGTTGATCGGTCCCACCACGACCGAGTACACCACCACCACCAGAGGCAGCCAGGGGTAACCCGGGGTCTCGTTCTCAACCGACAATGCAGCCTGGGTCAGGGACATCGGTTCTTCAATGAGGGGGATCTGTTGGCTTCCCGACAGTTGGGCGGGTCGGAGCAACGATGCCCACAACCGCGCCGGGTGGCCGGACAGGGCGTCGAGCGCCAGCACTTCGCCTTCCCCCACCCCGTACCACCCTATCTCGGCGTCCACGCCGGGAAAGTTCCCCCACCAGACGGCGTCCAGTCCCATCATCTCCAGGGCTGCGGTGGTAGTGACCAGGCGTCCCCCTCCCCTCAGCCAGGAAATCGTACCGGCAGCCAGGGGCCGGGGCTGGTCCATCACCAGATAGGAGAGCTGATGGAGTTCCCCCCTCTCCAGGCGCTCGGAGGCATTCTCCATCCTGACCGGTGTTATCGGCTCGCCACTGACCGCAGAGCGCACCTCTCCCAGGACCTGTTCCAACCTGGGCACACCGACCAGGCCCACCAGGATCTCCTTGGCCGCCACCCGGGGCCTGAAGAATGCCGACGCAACCGGCGCCTCCTGATCGCCCCCCTCCGGTATCACCCGCAACAGGATCACCCGTTGGTCGACGGGCGGCGCCACCACCACCTCATAGGCCCTGGCCCCCCCGGCCGGCACCTCCACCTCCAGCCTGGCCAGTTCCTGACCCTGCACCACCTGGAGTTCGCCCACCAGGAGGATGTCCGTCTCGATGCGGGCTTCAAGCTTGATGGGCCAGTGGGGATCCACCCACCCGTCGAGTCCTCCCTCCACGACCAGCCTCACCTCTGGCCTCTCCTCCTGGGCCAGCGCGATCCCTCCCCCCCACAACAGAAGTGCAACGGCCACCATACCGAAGATCAACCGGCCCAACCCCACCCGAAAGACCTTCCAAGACATATAGGACCGGAATTTTAGGGAAACCGGAGCCCTATGCCCGGTAGCCGGAGCCCCTGGGCGGCCCATGGCGGCATGCCAGCTTCCATGGGCCTTCGAAGGTCCCATGGGCGCCGTCCTTTCACGCCGGTCCGGCTGGGACGATGTCCGACTCCCTGCTCGGGGGCGGACCGACCATCAGTCGATCACCAGTCTTCCGCTGCTGAGACCCCTCGCGATCACCATCTTCATTATGTCGTTGGTTCCCTCCCCGATGACCATCAGGGGAGCGTCCCGATAGAGACGCTCGATATCCAACTCCGGGCTGTATCCCATGCCCCCATGAATGCGCATCGATTCCAGGGCGGCCCGGCAGGCCACCTCCGAGGCGAAGTACTTGGCCATCGCGGTCTCGATGTCCACCCGTTTGCCGTGGTCGGCCTGGGAGGCGGCCCACCACACCAGGAGGCGCGCCGCCTGGATGTCGGTGGCCATCTCGGCCAGCTTCAGCTGGATGGCTTGAAATCCGGAGATCTTGCGGCCGAACGCCTCCCTGGTGTTCGAGTAGGCCAGCGCCTGGTCGTAAGCCTCCTGAGCTACCCCCACAGCCCGGGCGGCGATGTTTATCCGCCCGATCTCGAGCCCGCTCGCCACCTGCTGGAACCCTCGTCCCTCCTCGCCGCCCACCAGGTTCTCCACCGGGACGCGGACATCGTCCAGTTGCACCTCGCAGCTCTCGGTGCCCTTGTAGCCCAGTTTGGGCAGGTCCCTGCCGATCCGAAAGCCCGGCGACCCCTGGTCCACCAGGATCAGGCTCATGCCACGATGCGGCGGGCTGGCCCCCGGGTCAGTCTTGACCAGCACCGGCAGCGGATCGGCGTAGCGGGCGTTGGTGATCCACAGCTTCGATCCCCGGATCACGTAGTGATCGCCCTCCCTCCTGGCCCGGGTCTTGATGCCCTGGAGGTCGCTGCCCGCGTCCGGCTCGGTGAGAGCGATCCCGGTGCGGCGCTTGCCGGACGCCAGGTCCGGCAGATAGTGAAGACGCTGGGACTCGGTGCCGTAGCGCGCCAGGATGAAACACGAGAGGGAGTGGCTTCCCAGGATGCCGGCTATCCCCATCCAGCCCCGCGAGATCTCCTCGAAGACCAACGCCATCGAGACGAAGTCGGCGCCCATGCCCCCGTACTCCTCGGGCACGGTGATCCCGAACAGCCCCATCTCCTTCATGGAGTCGACTATCTCGATGGGATAGCGGCCGGCTTGCTCCCACTCCTTGACCACCGGTCGGATCTCGGAGTCCACGAAGCGACGGAGGGTCTGCCGGAACAACTGGTGCTCGGGGCTGAGATCGAAATCCAATTCGGCTCCTCTGCCGGTCGTCGCTCTGGTTTCGAGAAGGAATTGACCTTAATGCTAGGCCGAGACAATCACGGGTCCGCAAACGGGGATCTGCCGGCAGCCGGCAACCAGTGAGGTGATCAGCCGAACCGAGGTGATCGGCGCAAACCGATGGGATGAGAACATTGCCTCGCCCAACCCCTTGCCGAACGCGGCCTTTATGCGGGACCTGCGGGCCGCCTGCGGCATGCCCGTCGGTTTGCCGGCCACCAAGTAGATGATCGAGGTAGGGACCCTCCAGATGCGTACGGAGTCGGACTTGATCCTCAAGAGCCGACGGGTGGTTCCGGGCATCCTCGATGAGCCGGGATTCGAATTCCGCTACCCCTCCTGGCCGGAAGCGGCCCGGGACCCTTGCGCACAGCGGCGGCAGGCACACCGTCGATAGGAATCGACACCAGGCTCTGACTCCGTTGCCTGACACCTGGCCCTAGCAACTGCCGGTCCCGATTGGTGCGGCATTAAGGCCCTTGGTCGGCTAGGATTTCCGTTCAACATTCCCTCTTCCGGAAGGCCCGGATGGCAACCTATCAAATCCTCTACTGGGATGCGATTCCAGTTGGAGTCAAAGCAACCAGGGACGGCCGGCGGGGCCGAGTGAGAAAGCACCTGAGCAATCGCTTCCAGATGGCGGTGGACACCGTGGCCACCGCCACCGGACGAACCGAGGAGCAGACCTATCTGGCTGGATGGTCATGGGGAAAACCGGTGGAGGAACCCGGGGAACCCCGCCAGGTGGCGGACCGCGTCATCGAACGGCTGGAAGCCGACTATCCCCCCCAGCGCCTGTCGGATTTGCGTCGATCCATCATCGCCGCCCACCGGAGAGGCTTGAACCACTGTGAACCCCGCTGACTCCGAGACGTCGCCCCTGGGCGCTATAGACGGGACCCGGGAACGGACCGTGATGGTGGCCTGCGCCGCCCTCGGCAAGGAACTCCGGGAGATCATCGACCACTACGGCTGGGAGGTGGATTTGCGGGTGATCAACGCCCGGCTCCACAACCGTCCCCAGTTGATAACCGGGGCGGTAGCCGAGAAGCTGGCCGAGACCCGTGGGGACTACGACCGCCAGGTCGTGGTGTACGGCCACTGCGGAGCGTCGGATCTCGACGCCCTGTTGAAGGACACCGGAGCGGTCCGTCCGCTCGGTCCCCACTGCTACGAGATGTTCGGGGGCGAAGAGTTCGTGAAGCTGATGGAAGAAGAGCCGGGAACCTTCTTCCTCACCGACTTCCTGGTGAAGTCCTGGAAGAACCTGGTTGTCGAGGGCCTGTTACTCGACCGACATCCCGACCTGAAGGAGATGCTGTTCGGGAACTACCGCCGGGTGGCCTACCTTATCCAGTCCGAGGAGGAAAAACTCCTGGCCAGAGCCAAGGAGATAGCCGACTGGCTGGGACTTCCCCTGATCACCCGGGTGGTGGGTTATGGACACCTGGAGACGAGGCTGGCGGCGATCATGGACCGACAGCCCCAGCCGGTCACCTCGGTCACCGTCGGGATCGACGGCCAGGACGCATTCCCTACCCTCTCGTAGCGACCCGAAGCGACCCGACGCACTCCCCTGAACCCGGCCCCGGTCGGGACTACTTCTTGGATGCCTGGTAGTAGGGGTCGGAGCCCGATGCGTGGTCGGTGACATCCACCACTTCGCTGATCTCGGGGATCGACTCTATGAGAATGCGTTCGATGCCCTGTCGGAGGGTGACCTGAGCCATCCCGCACCCCTGGCACCCGCCCGACAGCCGCAGGAAGGCGACAGTTCCGTCCACCGACACCAACTCGGCCATGCCGCCGTGCATGGCGATGGCCGGATTGATGCTCTCGGTCAGGACGATCGAGATCTTCTCGGCCAGTGGCCCGGTCAGATCCCCTCTCGGCTCGGTCGCCGCCATGGTGGGGCTCTGGGGAAGATTGGGGTTGTTCATGGCCAGGCCCTGGGGAGTCAACTCCAGGGATGCTCCCGACAGCTTCTCAACGTCGTGTTCGGGGATCAGGATGGCGAGCCCGTTGTGGTCTTCCCTGATCTGGGTCTCGGCCTGATCCTCCACCGGCACGAAGCTCAACTCGTATTGGAACTGCGCTCCCCGAATCCCGCTCACCTCTATGGAGAGACCGTACTCCTGATCTCCCGGTTCCTGGTCGCGAAGCGAGATGATCATGTCCACCGCATCAGAGGCAATGGTCAACACTTTTCCAGACATAGCATCAATAGTACCCCCGCAAACGGAGACAACCTGACCACAATGGCCTTTGAGATGCCGACCTTGGGAACTGACTGATGCCGCACGTACTCCTCATCGTCCCCACTCAGACCTATCGGGCGTCCGACTTCCTCGAAGCGGCGGCCGAGCTGGGGATCGACCTGTCGGTGGCTTCGGAGGAAGAACTTCCCCTGGTGGCGGCGGACCGACGGATCTGGATCAACTGCACCCGCCCGGAGTGGTCGGCGCGGACTCTCGCAGACCATGCCGCGCGGCTCCCGATCGACGCCATCGTTCCCCTAGACGACCAGGGAGTGGTGGTGGCCGCCCGCGCCGCGCAATTGATCGGGCTCCCCCACAATCCCCCCGCCGGAGCGGCAGCCACCCGCAACAAGGCGATGCTACGGCGGCGCCTTGCCCAGGATGAGATCTCCCAGCCCCGGTTCGGGATCATCGAGCGTGGGGACTGTCCGTCCGAGATCGCCGCCGAGTTGGGTTACCCGGTGGTCTTCAAGCCGCTGTCCCGCTCTGGCGGACAGGGTGTGATCCGCGTCGACCGGGCCTCCGACGCCGACGCAGCGGCCCGCCGGATACGCCGCATCCTGGCCGGTGCGGGAGAAAACCCCAACCAACCCATCCTGGCCGAGGAGTTCCTCCCCGGAGGCGAAGTGGCGGTGGAAGGCCTCTTATCGCGGGGTCGGCTGAAGATACTGGCCGTGTTCGACAAACCCGGGGCTCCCCAGGGACCCTACTTCGAGGAGACGGTGCTCATCGCGCCTTCCCGCCTGCCAGATGACATCCTGGGAGAGATCGATCACCTCGCCAGGCGGACGGTGACCACCCTGGGCCTCAGGGAAGGGCCAATCCATGCCGAGTTCCGGATCGGGCGCGACCGGGTGAGCGTCCTGGAGGTGGCGGCCCGCTCCATCGGCGGGCTGTGCTCTCGATCTCTCCGCTTCGGGTTGATGGCCGAGTCCTGGGAGTCGCTGATTCTCCGCCAGGCCCTCGGGATGGAGATGCCTTCTGTGGTCCGCCAGCCCGGAGCCACGGGGGTGATGATGCTCCCCATCCCCCGTTCGGGAAGGCTCGTGGAAGTCGAAGGCGCCGGAGAGGCCCGCGACACACCGGGAATCACGGGCCTCGAAATCACCATCCCTCCCGGCGGTGAGGTCAAGGCCCTCCCCGACGGAGACCGTTACCTGGGGTTCCTGTTCGCCGCCGCTCCCCACCCGTCTGCGGTGGAGCATGCCTTGAAGCAGGCCTTCTCCCGGTTGAGAGTCATCATCGGATAGCCGGTTGCGGTCCGGGCAGACCTCAGCGGACGATCTCGGCGGCCGCCACCAGGAACCGGTCGTTCTCCTCTGGCGTTCCCACCGTAACCCTGGCCCAATCCCCGGGGTAGGCCCGCAGGAGCACCGCGTGGCGCAGGAAGCTCTCCGCGGTCTGTTGGGAGTCCAATCCCACCGTGAAGTAGACGAAGTTGGTCTGGCTCTCGATCCGGGCGATTCCCAGGTTGTCCAGTCCACGGTGGATCCGGTCCCGTTCCCGGGCGTTCTCCGCAACCCGCCCGGCGATCTGATCCTGGTGACGCAGCGCTTCGGTCGCCCCGGCCTGGCCCACCGAGGAAACGGTGAAAGGCGACTGCACCTTCCGCAACTGCTGGAGGGTCTCGCGACTGCCCACCGCATAGCCGACCCGGAGCGCCGCCATGCCGTAGATCTTGGAGAAGGTGCGAAGGGTCATCATATTGGGCCGCTCGGCGGCCTCGCCGACCGTCCCCCGGTAGTCGGAGGCGGTTGCGTACTCGTGGTAGGCCTCATCCATGACCACCAGCACCCGCTCGGGAATCCGCTTTATCAACCGGATGACATCGTCGGTGGCCAGGTAGGTCCCGCTGGGGTTGTTGGGATTGCAGATGTAGACCAGGACCGTGTCGGGACCGATCGCCGAGAGCAGGGCGTCGGGGTCCAGGCCGTGCCCGGCGGTGAGCGGGACGGTGACGGGCGTCATCATGGCGTAGCGTGTGCACAGGGGGTACATGGCAAAGGAAGGCCACCCGAACACCGCCTCGCGTCCGGGGCCTCCCACCGCCAGGGCGATCAGCCGGATCAGCTCGCTCGATCCTGCTCCGCACCAAACGTTCTCTAGACCCACCCCCAGGTGTTCCGCAAGGGCCGATCGCAGGCCGTAGGCGTTGATGTCGGGGTAGCGGTTCACGCCCGAGACCGCCCTCGCCATCACCTCCCGGACTTCCTCCAGCGGCTGATAGGGGTTCTCGTTGGTGGCCACCTCGACCAGGGAAGCGAGATCGAACCCGAACTGGCGCGCAAGCTCGGAGAGTGGCGGCCCCGGTTTGTAGACGGCTATGTCGGAGAGGTCGGAACGAAGAAACTCCATCTTCGGTAAGAATACGACCTGACGCTCGGACTGTATCGGCCTTCCGAGGCTCGCCTCTAGTTGTCGAGATGGTCCCCGAAGGATCGCGCCTGCCGCCGGTGGCCTCCACCGCCGCCACCCCTGCGAGGGGCGCCCTGGCCGCGGGAGTCCCGGCGCCTGCCGTCCGAACGCCCGCCGCGACCGTCACCATCACGCCGAGGACCACGTCCACCGCCCCCCCGACCGTCGCCATCACGCCGAGGACCACGTCCACC
>JAAXHN010000026.1 GCA_012270885.1 Acidimicrobiia bacterium
CGCTTGAGGCGGTTGTTGCGGTTGATAACCCGCCGGTAGAGATCATTGAGATCGGAGGTGGCGAAACGCCCCCCGTCCAACTGCACCATGGGCCGCAGATCGGGCGGGATCACCGGCAAGGTGTGCAGAACCAGGTTGGTCGGGTTGTTCAGTCCCTCTGCGAAAGGACGCACCACCTTCATGCGGAGCGTGGCGCGCTGGCGGCGCTGCGCCGACTTGGACTCCATGTCCTCTCCGAGCTTGCGCATCTCCTCGTCGAGATCCAGCCCTGCCAGAAGATCCCGAATCGCCTCCGCTCCCATTCCACCTGTGAAGTAGTCCCCGTAGTTGATCTCCATAACTTTCCAGAGTTGCTCGTACTCCACCAGGTCCTTGACCTGCAGGCGACGGACGGTCTCATAGGCGTCCGTGGCAACCTCGCATTCATCTTCCATCCTCCGGCGGCGTTCGGAGATCTGGATCTGCGCCGCCTTGTCGGCCTGCCTGATCTCCGCCGGCTTGGCGTTCGCCTCCTCCATGCGGGCCAGTTCTTTCTCCAGTTCCTCCAAGCGTCCCCTCCGCCACTCTTCGAACTGTTCCCTGGCCTCCCTCACCTCTTCGAGGTACTCCTTCTCCAGCTCGGGAAGATCCCGCAACAGACGGATCCGGTCCACCGAGGTCACAACGTGAGCGGCGAAGTAGATGATTTTCTCCAGATCCCGAAGCGAGATATCCAGCAGGTACCCCAGCCGGGAGGGAACCCCCTTAAAAAACCATATGTGCGCCACCGGCGCGGCGAGATCGATGTGGCCCATTCTCTCCCGGCGCACCTTGGAACGAGTCACCTCCACTCCGCACTTCTCACAGATCAGACTCTTGTACCGAACCCTCTTGTACTTACCGCAGTAGCACTCCCAGTCCCGCTGTGGACCGAAGATCCGCTCGTCGAACAACCCGTCCCTCTCAGGCTTCAGGGTACGGTGGTTGATGGTCTCGGGCTTCTTGACCTCGCCGTAGGACCAGGCCCTTATCTGATCGCTCGAAGCCAGACTGATCTGTACCTCGTCGAAGAGGAGCCGACGATTCGCGGCATGAAGCTGTGGTTCGGTCATGGTCATTGGCTAACCCCCGTTCGACCGTCGGCTAAAAGGTGTAAGAAGGAGAAGGAACCGCCTCCTCGGGTCTCTCTGGACGGGAAATGTCGATCCCGTCCAGCATGCTCGTGGTCCGGTACGCGTCCTCATCGGTCTCCCGGAGGTCCACCCGCTCACCGGCCGACAGCATCTCCACGCTCAAGCCGAGGCTCTGCATCTCCTTGACCAGTACCCGGAAGCTCTCCGGTATTCCCGGCTCGGGAGGATTGTCCCCCCGAACGATGGCCTCATAGACACGGATCCGGCCACGGACATCGTCGGACTTGATGGTCAGGAACTCCTGGAGGGCATAGGCCGCGCCGTAGGCTTCCAATGCCCAAACTTCCATCTCCCCGAAGCGCTGCCCGCCGAACTGCGCCTTGCCGCCCAAAGGCTGCTGGGTGATCAACGAGTACGGACCTGTGGATCGGGCGTGGATCTTGTCGTCCACCAGGTGCACGAGCTTGAGCATGTAGATGAACCCGACTGTGATGGGCTTGTCGAAGGGCTCACCCGTCCGGCCGTCGTAGAGAATCGTCTTGCCGGCCTTGTCGATGAGCTTCTTCCCGTCGTCGTTGGGGAGAGAGTTCCGCAGGAGTTTCAGAATCTCCCCTTCCTGGGCTCCGTCGAAGACCGGAGTGGCCATCCTGCTCCAAGGTTCGCCGTTGGAGGGCAGCGGGCTGTTTTCCTCTGCAAAATTCTTCCACCCGGCCGCGGCCACCCATCCCAGGTGAGTCTCCATCACCTGACCCAGGTTCATCCGAGAAGGCACCCCAAGGGGCGAGAGAACTATGTCAACCGGGGTCCCGTCCGCCAGGAACGGCATGTCTTCCTCAGGAAGTATCTTGGCGATCACACCCTTGTTGCCATGGCGGCCGGCCAGCTTATCCCCCTCGGATATCTTCCGCTGCTGCGCCACATACACCCGGACCTGCTCGTTCACCCCTGACTTGTGAGTCTCCCCGTCGGCTCGACGCAACACCTTGACCTCAATCACCTTGCCCCCCTGTCCGTGTTTGACCTTCAAGGAGCTGTCCCGCACCTCGCGGGCTTTCTCCCCGAAAATGGCCCGCAGCAGACGCTCTTCGGGAGTCAACTCCGTCTCTCCCTTGGGCGTCACCTTCCCCACCAGGTAGTCGTTGGGACTTACCTCGGCACCCACCCGGATGATGCCGTCCTCATCCAGATGAGCCAGCACCTCATCGGGAACGTTGGGAATGTCCCGGGTGATCTCCTCGTCGCCCAGCTTGGTCTCGCGGGCCTCGGTCTCCAACTTCTCGATATGGATCGAGGTGAGAATGTCCTGTTTGACGAGCCGTTCCGACAGCACGATGGCGTCCTCGAAGTTGTATCCCTGCCAGGGCATGAACGCCACCAACAGGTTCTTGCCCAATGCCAGTTCCCCCTCGTTGGTGGACGACCCGTCGGCCAGGACGTCGCCTGTCTCGACGTCTTGGCCTTCTCGCACGATCGGCTTGTGGTTGATGCAGGTCCCCTGGTTGGAACGGGTGAACTTCTCCATCCGCAGACGGTGTGTCTTACCATCCCGCGCCCGTACGGCTACCTCCTCCCCGGTTGTCTCCACTACTTTGCCGTTCACCGGGGAGATGATCATGTCTCCGGAGTCCCGAGCCGCCACCTCTTCCATGCCCGTACCCACCAGGGGCGCTTCGGAACGCAGGAGTGGCACCGCCTGACGCTGCATGTTGGAGCCCATCAGGGCGCGGTTGGCGTCGTCATGCTCAAGGAATGGAATCAGTGAGGTGGAGAGAGAGACGATCTGCTTGGGAGAGACATCCATGTAGTCCACTTCCGCAGGATGTACCCGATCGACCTCTCCGCCGGCGCGCCGGACCAGGACGGTGTCGTTGATGAAGGTCCCGTCCTCCCGGATAGGCGCGTTTGCCTGGGCAATGACAAACCGCTCCTCCTCGGTTGCCGCCAGGTAGTCCACCTCTTCCAGCACCTTGGAGTCCCGCACCTTGCGATACGGCGTCTCTATGAATCCGTAGCGGTTGACCCGTGCGTAGGTGGCCAGGGAACCGATCAGCCCGATGTTGGGGCCCTCGGGAGTCTCGATGGGGCACATCCGCCCGTAGTGGGAGGGGTGAACGTCCCTCACCTCGAAACCGGCCCTCTCCCGGGAGAGTCCCCCCGGACCCAGGGCCGACAGCCGGCGCCGGTGGGTGAGACCGGCCAGGGCGTTGGGTTGATCCATGAACTGGCTCAACTGGGAAGTGCCGAAGAACTCCATGATGGCAGCGGTCACCGGCCGGCTGTTGATGAGTATCCGGGGAGTGATGGAGTGATGGTCCTTGGTGGACATCCTTTCCTTGACCACCCTCTCCAGTCGCGCCAGACCGATCCTCAACTGGTTCTGCACCAACTCTCCCACCGTTCTCACGCGACGATTCCCGAAGTGGTCGATGTCGTCGGTGAGAACCGGCACTTCAATCCCGCGGTAAGTGGCCATCGTGGGCTGACCCGCGTGCAGGGCCACCACATAGCGCAAGGTGTCGATGATGTCAACGTCCCGGAGCAACTGCAGATTCTCTTCCTCACCGTCGGGCTTTTGGACCTTCGGGTACTCGGTGGGAATCTCGTCGTTGAACTTCTGGGCCAGTTTGTAGCGCCCCACTCGGCTCAGGTCGTAACGCTTGGGATTGCGGAACCAGTTATTGACCAGCCCCTGGGCGGATTCCGCGGAGGCAGGCTCGCCAGGACGGAGCTTGCGGTACAGATCGATCAGCGCCGCTTCTCGGTCGGGAGGGACCGTATCTCTCTCCAGGGTGTTCCTCACCGATTCGGCCCCGTCGAACAGTTCCAGGATCTCCTCGTTGGTCAGTTCTTCAATCTTGCCCCGGCTGGGAACCCCTATGGCCCGCAAGAAGGAGGACATGTGCTGGCGGCGTTTGCGATCCACCCGGACCCCGATCGTGTCCTTCCGGTCGGTATCCATCTCCAACCAGGCTCCCCGCCCGGGTATCACCTTGGCGGCGTAGAAGAAGGCATCGGAGTTCTTGTCGGCGGTGCGGTTGAAGTACACCCCCGGGGAGCGGACCAACTGGGAGACGATCACCCGCTCCGTCCCGTTGATGACGAACACTCCCTTGGGGGTCATCATTGGGAAGTCGCCCAGATAGATCTTCTCCTCCTTGATCTCCCCGGTGTGGCGGTTCAGGAAGCGACCGGTGACGGTGAGAGGACGCCCATAGGTCTTGTCCTGGGACTTGCAGGTGTCAACGTCAAACGGGGGATCCCCGAAGGTGTGGTCGGCCAGCATCAGGATCAACTGGCCGGTGACATCTTCTATTGGCGAGATCTCTCGGAAGACCTCGTCGATCCCTTCGTTGAGAAACCAATTGAAGGAATCTCGCTGGATTGCTATTAGATCGGGAAGTTCATGGGCGGTGGGAATACGGGAGAAAGAAAAACGCTCGGACAGGCGCGCAGACAAGACGCGTTTCCTCCTTAAGACATGCAGCGGGACAAGAACAGCCAAGTATAGACGCGTGAAAACGAATCACGCAATTCCATTTAATGGCCAGCCACGGCCACCCTCCAAGGTTTTACTTTAGATACCAAGGAGAGTCCCTGTCAAGTAAATCCAAGGCTCTTGACAGAGGTACGTTTCAGCAGCGCTCCGGCATCGGGCCGCAGGCGGCGGTCCGGGAGAGCCGAAAGCTGTAAGTCGAAGAAACCAGCCGCCGGCAGAAGAACTGACTCCAATGACTATCAGGGATTGACGGCGGGTTGGTTGGGCACCCCCACGCCCACCAGGCTGTCCCGTGTTACCAGCGCCACCAGCTCCTCCTCTGCCATCCCCTCGGTCCCCTCCGGTCGCAGCGGCAGCACCATATAGCGGAGATCGGCGGCGCTGTCTACCACTCGCACCTCGACCCCCTCGCCGAACTCCAGCCCGAACTCCCGCATCACCCCCCGGGGATCTACCACGGCCCTCGACCGGTAGGCGAAGCTCTTGTACCAGTCGGGAGGAGGGCCCAGCAGCGAGGTCGGATAGCAAGAGCACAGGCTGCACACCACCAGGTGATGGACCCTCTCGGTGTTCTCCACCACCGCCAGTTTGGAGCCGGAGACCGGCGGGTAGCCCACTTCGGCCAGCGCCGCCCGCGGGTCTTCCAGCAGGCGAAGTTTGAAGGCCGGGTCCATCCAAGCCCGCGCCACGACCCTGGCCCCGTCGACCGGCGACCTGGCCGCTATCACATCCATGACCCTCCGGACGTCATCGGCGCCTATCACACCCTTTTCGACCAGGAGTTCCTCCATCGCCAGGAGCCGCCGGGCCGGCTGGCTCAGAGTGATGTCCTCCTCAGTGCCGGGATGGTGGTGGTCCCCGGGGTGATCGTGGTCAGAACCCATGGTCAACCCGGGGTCCCGCCGGATCGCCGGCCGGTTCCAGCCAATGTTCATAGATGTCGACCAGCAGTTTGTCTTCTTCTCCTCCTCGGTACCGCAGTCCCCAAAGACTCAGCATGCCGAACTCAATCAGGTAGAGCTCTCGCTTGGGGAGTCCGCTCCCTCCGTAGGCACGATCCTCGGGGTCATAGAAACTGCCCGAAAGGGCCTCCACCCGCCCGACCCTGCCCTTTATGTAGCCGGGTGTCCTGTGATGGGTGTCGACCATGCTCTCCAACACCCTCACCCGATCTCCGGGACTGAACCTCGCCAACTCAGGCCCACCTCGCTCCGACCGTGGCGGCCCGCCCGTCGATCTCCTGTTTGGTGAGCAACCCCTTCTCTACCAGGAGAATCTCCAGCGAGGTCGACCAACGCTCGTAATAGCCGAGGCGCCGGTACTCATCGGGAGGGATCGCCTCGATGCCGCGGCGCAACTCGTCGGTGTTTATCACTCGTTTCTCCCGGAGCACATCCACCAGCGCGCCTGTCCGCCGTTCCCATTCCATTAGATGGTGTTCCGACCTGTCGATGGGCTGCTCGCTGGGCAAGCCGCCCATGTCATGCACGGCGTTCATGCAGTCACACTTCTCCGTGGCATGCGATACACCTTACCCCGCAAAGGCCAGTGATCAGGGTGTGAGGCTAAAGTGGGCAGGATTGATTGGTAAACGATACCCAATGTGGTGGCTCGATTGAGGTCGTCCCGGACAGGAAAGACAGCCCTGAGTTGGCTCCTGGCCGCGGTTGTCGTGTCACAGGTGGCAGTGGGACCGGTCCAAGCCCAAGACATCGAACCGGGACCGCCTGGTAACGGGGTGGTAGTTACCGATACGGGGCTTGTGTTGCCCGTGCGGGAGGCTCAGGACGGAGGTTTTCGAGTTACCACCACATGCTGGCGGGAGGGATTCGTTAGTTCAGGCACGTACTTGGGCGGTGTGGATGTGGTGCTCGACCCGGGACACGGCGGGAGTGAACCCGGAGCGATCGGGTTCAATGGTCTGTCCGAGAAGGAATTGAATCTCGCTGTCGCCCGGATGGCGGCCACCGAGTTGAGGGCTCACGGCTACAGCGTGCTGCTGACCCGCACCACCGACGTCCGCATGCCGGTGGTTGTCCGCTCGGAGATAGCCCGCGCCGTGGACCCCTACGTGTTTGTGTCGATCCATCACAACGGTGGGGCAGTACGCCGGTCATCGAATCCAGGTACGGAGACCTACCATCAGGCCGGCAACCCCGCCTCGGTACGCCTGGCAGGGATTCTGTACGAGCGAATACACAGCGCTCTGTCGCAGTACGACATAGCCTGGCGAGTCACCGGCCTTCGGGGAGCCAACGCGGTAGTCCGAAGCCGCGACGGCAAAGATCTCTACGGCATCCTGCAATACACCCCGGGCTTGACCTCGGTGATAACCGAAGCCGCCTATCTGTCCAACCCGGCCGAAGCGCGACTCTTGGCCGACCCTGGTGTCCAGGAGACCGAGGCCCTCGCCATCGCTCATGGCATCATCCAGTACCTGACCTCCGAAAGTCCCGGATCAGGCTACAACGGCACCATTATCACATCACGACGGCTGGGCAGCGGAAGCCCACGTGGATGTGTCGACCCGCCGACGGGGACCGGGGCTCTTCCTCAGGGCACACTCCGACACAAAGACGCTAACCCGGGCGGAGAAATGTCTGCTATCGAAGCCCTCGCTTCCCAGGGAATCTTGCGGAACACCGACTGCGGCCCGGCGCTGTTCTGTCCGGACGGTCCGGTGCAAAGATGGGTGATGGCGGTGTGGCTGGTGCGAATCTTGGAGAATGACGAACCCGAACCAATCCAGGTCTCCCGTTTTGTGGACGTCGATCCCTCCAAGTGGTGGGCGCCCTACGTGGAACGGCTCGCCGCTCTCGGAATCACCCAGGGATGTGCCACCAGCCCTACCCGCTACTGTCCCCATGGCTACGTGAGACGAGACCAGATGGCAACCTTTCTTGTCCGCGCATTCCAACTCGGCGGCGGGCTGACCAGCGACTATATCGACACCGTTGGGAACCCCCATGCAGTCAATATCAAGACAGCCATCAACGCGGGCGTCGTCGATGAATGCGCGGTCAATCCTCCCCGATATTGTCCACACCTGCCAACCACCCGAGCCGAGGCCGCGGCGCTTCTGCATCGTGCCGCCATTACCCCAACCACCAATAATCAACCCCCCTCCGCCGCTTAGG
>JAAXHN010000027.1:0-39479 GCA_012270885.1 Acidimicrobiia bacterium
TGCCCTTCAATTTCGCGGGGTTGGGTTTCACCTTGCGCGATCTGCTCACCACCCTCAAGGACGGAGCAGTTGTCGCAGGTAAGGAGTCTCTCGATGGCGCCCAGACCATCCGCGTCGATGGAACCCTGTCGTCCGAGCAGTTGTCGGCACTCATCTCGTCCGTCGACCCGGGTCATGCGGTGAGCCTGAATCTGTGGATCGGCGAAGCCGACCACGCCCTGAAGCAGATAAGGATCGCCGGCCAGATCTACGACGACGACGCACCCGAGACCGTCCGCCTTCTGACCATCGACGGCATCGACGTTCCCGTGGACATCCAGCTTCCGGACCTCGGATCCGGGCAGTGAAGGGCGTTAGGCAGCGCTTCACATCCGTAGCCTCCTCCGAGTCGGGTGTACTGGCCATCATCTGCCTGGGCGTGTTCTCGACCGCCCTGGATCAGACCGTGGTGGTGGCCGCGTTGCCGGGCGTCATGGTGGATCTGGAGATCCCCCTCACCGACCTGGACAGGGCGTCCTGGATCGTAACCGGGTACCTGGTCGCCTACACGGTGGCCATGCCACTGGGTGGGCGTTTGTCCGACGTCCACGGCCGGATAAGGATGTTTCAAGCGGCGCTGGTCGTGTTTTCCATAGGGTCGTTGTTCGTAGCGCTGGCGCCCAACTTCGAGTGGATCGTCTCCGCCAGGGTGATCCAAGCCGCCGGGGGAGGTGCTACAGTCCCCATAGGTCTGGCCATGGCGGTGGCGGCAGTATCGCCGGAGAGGCGGGGTATTGCGATTGGACTGGTGGCGGCCGCGGCCGAAGCCGGATCGGTCCTGGGCCCTCTATATGGGGGAGCCATCATCGAGCTACTCGGCTGGCGGTGGATATTCTGGCTGGACATACCCCAGAGCTTCATACTCATCGGGCTTCTGGCCATCCTGCCGAATCGCCCCAACCCGGCGGCCAAGATGGACTACTTCGGAGCGCTTGTGCTAGGGGCCTCCCTCATCTTTCTGACCGCCGGGCTGTCCCAGCGGGCCATCTTCTCGGGAGAGTCGGTATACCCATACCTTCTGGTGGCCGCCGGGATCGCCCTGACCATCGCGCTGGTTATGGTGGAGAGACGCTCCGCCCAGCCTCTCCTGGCGCCCTTCCTGTACAGGTCCAGGGCGTTCCTGTCCTCCAACACCACCCAGTTTCTGGTTGGGGTCGCCCTGATCATCGCGCTGGTGGCAGTGCCGCTCATGGCAGCCACCGTTATGGAGAAAGGAGCATTGGACAGCGTCCTCCAACTGTTGCGTTTAACGGCAGCCATTCCCGTGGGGGCGGTGGCGGGAGGCTACATCCTGCGCTGGGCCGGAGTGAGATCGGTGTGCATCGTTGGCCTGGTGTTCATGGGAGCGGGCTTGTTGATAATGAGTGGCTGGGAGACCCACGTGGAAGAACTCCGGCTGACCTTGCCCCTGGTCATGGCGGGTTTGGGATTCGGATTGGTCATCCCGCCCATAGGGGTCAGCGCGCTGAGCGCGGCCCCGAGCCACTATTGGGGCGCGGCGGCCTCGTTGGTCACGGCATCGCGAATGGTAGGGATGGCGTTGGGGCTGGCGGCCCTGTCCGCCTGGGGCATAGAACGCTTTTACAGCCTGACCGGCGACGTCGCCCTGGGACCGACCTTCGAGGAGACCGAGGCCGTTTTGATAGGAGCGGGCGTCACCGTGTTCCAAAACCTCTTCATGATCACGGGGTTCCTTTCCCTTCTGGCCATCCTGCCGGCCATGCTGATGAGAGAGGAAGACGTTGAAGATACCAGTGGCCTCCTTTGAGGTTTTCCCGGCCGGGTAGGGAAAGGTAGCCTGGCATCAGCTTCGGAGCTACTCCGGCTCCACCAGCATGGTGGGCTGATCGGAGTTGGCGGGGCAGGACTGCTCGGCAGAAGAAGAGGGCTCGACCCTAACCGGCTCGGAGGGAGGGGTGGCTACCAGCACCGGCACCACGTTCTCCTCCAACAACACCACCTCCACTCCCCCCACCACGTCGGCCACCAGGTTGTACATGATGGCCCCGAGGGTGGTCAATCCACTGGACAGGACCGCCCAGGCGACGGCCAGAATCGCTGAGAGGCGGATGAACTGCTCGGTGTTCGAGAAGGGCGCCTCGCCCTCATCCAGCAGAGTGATCTGGATCAGGAAATCGGTGATCTTCCGGGGAATGCCCGATCTCTCCACTACCTCCCAGAACATCACCGAGGCCAGCATGAACCCGAAGGCCGCCACCATGTAGACGATGAAAGACACCTTCAGTACCGTCCACGGATCCACTCGGCGGATGATTCTCCGGACCCGGTGAACCGAGTGGGTGGGCTGCGCGTCCAACACCATCCAGAGACTACCGGCGCGCCGCTACTCCTGCCGCCGCCCGGTCAGCCGTCCCCGTTTTCGGTAGGAACGATCTCGAACGCCGACAGCGTCTCATCCTCTCCCACCTGCATGGCCTTTACCCCGGTGGCGTACCGACCCTGGGTGCTCACGGAAGAGACCTCGGTGCGAATGGCGATTCCCCTCGAGGAGATCAGCATCACTTCGGTCTCAGGCCCCACCGCCCGGGCCCCGACCAACATGCCCCTCGCCCTGGAGAGCTTGATGGCGATCACTCCCTGCCCTTTCCTCTTGCGCAATGCAAAGAGGCTCATCTTGGTTCGCTTTGCAAATCCTTTGGAGGTGACCAGCAGGACTTCGTTCCCCTCCATATCCGAGCAAGCGCCCACCACCCTGTCGTTTTCCAGTAACCGAATCCCAATGACACCGCGGGTAGCTCTTCCCAACGGGCGAATGCCCCCCTCGTGGAAGCGGAGTCCCTGCCCTTTCTCGGTGAAGATCAACAGATCGTTGTCGCCGTTGGTGGTGCGCACCGCCACCAATTCGTCGCCGGGCGACAGGTTTATAGCCCGGAGAGTCTTCTGACGGGAGTCATAAGCCTTCAGATCAGTCTTTTTCACCATCCCCTGACGGGTGAACATCACCAGGTATTTCACCGTCTCGTAATCGCGGGTGTCGATGATCGCCTCGATTCGTTCCTCCGGCTCGATGGGAAGAACGGCATGGGCCAATACTCCTTTGCCGGTCCGGGACTGGCGGGGGATCTCGTGGGCCCGCAGCCGGTGCACCACTCCCCGGTTGGTGAAGAACAAAAGGTAGGAGTGGGCGGTGGTGTGAACCAGATGCGAGATGACATCGTCCTCGGCCAGCCCGGCGGCCTTCACCCCCCGGCCGCCCCGTCCCTGGGTGCGATAGGACTTGGCATCCACCGACTTCACGTACCCGCTCCGGGAGACGGTGACGATCAACTCCTCGTCGGCGATGAGGTCCTCGATCGACATCTCGCCCAATTCGCCTATCAGCCTGCTGCGTCGGGCAACGGCATATTTCTCTTTGGCCTCCTCCAACGCGGCGCGGATGATCGCCCAACGGCGGGGAGGCTTGGCCAGGATGTCCTCCAGGTCGGCTATTACCTCCCGAAGCCGGGCGAGTTCGGTGGCCAGCTTCTCGGACTCGAGGGCAGTGAGGCGCCGCAGCGGCATCTCCAGAATGGCGTTGGCTTGGATTTCGGAGAGATCGAAGCGGATCTCCAGGCGAGAACGCGCCTCGGGGGTGTTGGCCGAGGACCGAATCAACTCGATCACCTCGGTGATGTTGTCCACCGCGATGCAGAGGCCCTCCAGGATGTGGGCGCGAGCAGAGGCTTTTTCCAGCCGGAAACGGGTCCTCCGCTCCACTACCTCCATCTGCTGGTCCAGATAGTGGCCAAGGGCCTCCGCGATGCCCATTGTCCGGGGAATGCCGTCCACCAAGGCGACCATGTTGACTCCGAAGGAGTTCTGGAGTTGGGTCCGCTTGTAGAGTTGGTTCTGGACCACCTCGGGGACGGCGCCCTTCTTCAACTCGATCACCAAGCGGGTGCCCACCCGCGAGGACGACTCGTTGCGGAGATCGGCGATGCCTGCGATCTCCTTCTGGTTAACCAGGTCGGCGATCTTCTCCAGCACCCGATCCTGGGAGACCTGGTATGGAAGCTCGGTGACAACTATGGCCGTGCGGCCGGTCCGGATTTCCTGCGGCTCTGCAACGGCCCTCACCTTAACCGAGCCCCGGCCGGTGAGGAGGGCCTCCCTCACCGTTTCGTCAGACACGATCTCTCCCCCGGAGGGAAAGTCCGGTCCCTTTACGTATTTCAGCAGGTCGTTTGGAGGACAGTCCGGATTGTCCAACAGGTAGACGCAGGCGTCTATCACCTCTCCCAGGTTGTGGGGAGGGATGTTGGTGGCCATCCCCACCGCAATTCCCTGAGCCCCGTTCACCAACAGATTGGGGAAGCGGGAGGGAAGCACAACCGGCTCGCGATGTTCCCCGTCGTAGTTCTCCACGAAGTCCACCGTGTCCTCATCGATGCCCTGCAGCATCGACATGGCGATCTCCGACAGCCGGCACTCGGTGTAGCGCATCTGGCCCGGGGGATCCTCGACGCTCCCGAAGTTTCCCTGCGGGTCCACCAGTGGGTGACCCAAGCTGAAATCCTGGCCCAAGCGGACCAGCGCATCGTAGATCGCCTGATCGCCATGCGGATGGAAGCGGGCCATTACATCTCCTACTACCGTGGCGCACTTGCGGTGCCGACCATTCGGGACCAGGTTGGCCTGGCTCATGGAGTAGATGATCCTTCGCTGCACCGGCTTCAACCCGTCCCGTACGTCGGGCAAGGCCCGTGAGACTATCACCGACATGGCGTAGTCCATAAAGGACTGCGACATCTCCTCGGTCAGGCCGATCTCCGGACCCATGTAGAGGGTGGGATTCAAGGGGGGTGTCTCCTCGGTCATACGTCGAGAAAGCGGATGTCCGAGGCATGGGTCCTGATGTACTCTCGCCGGGCAGGGACGTCATCGCCCATCAGGGTCCTGAACAGTTCGTTTTCCTCCATCACCGCAGCCAGGTTGTTGGTCTGCACCCTCAGGAGGGTTCGGGTCTTGGGGTTCATGGTGGTGTCCCACAACTCATCGGGATTCATCTCTCCCAGCCCCTTGAAGCGGGTGGGGTTGATCCTCGGATACTTCTGCCGCAGTGCCTCCAACTCCATATCGTTCTTCAGGTAGATCACCCTGGCGCCGCGCTTGACCCGGTAGAGTGGGGGCTGGGCGATGTAGATATAGCCGGTTTCCAGCAGTCCCCGCATGTTGCGGAAGAAAAGAGTGAGCAGCAAAGTGCGGATGTGGGAACCATCCACGTCGGCGTCGGTGAGCAAAACGATCTTGTGGTAGCGGCACTTCTCGATATCGAATTCCTCTCCGATGCCGGTACCCACCGCGGTGATGATCGACCGCACTTCCTTGTTCATCAACGCTTTCCCCAACCGGGCCCGCTCCACATTGAGAATCTTCCCCCGAATGGGCAGGATGGCCTGCACCCGGGAGTCGCGCGCCTGCTTGGCCGGTCCCGCCGCCGAGTTTCCCTCCACGATGAACAACTCGCTTTCGGAGGGATCCCGGCTGGAGCAGTCCACCAGCTTGCCGGGCAGGCTGGTCGATTCGAGGAGTGACTTGCGTCGGGTCAGCTCGCGGGCCTTGCGGGCCGCTTCGCGAGCCTTGGCCGCTCCCAGTGCCTTGGTGATGATCGCCCGGGCCTCGGGTGCGTGCTTCTCCAACCACTCCGGGAGGGCTTTGTTGAGAGCCTTCTCCACGTAGGATCGGATCTCGGTGTTGCCCAGTTTGGTCTTGGTCTGTCCCTCGAACTGAGGGTTCTTCACCCTCACCGACAGCACCGCGGTCAGCCCTTCCCGGGCATCCTCGCCAGTCAGATTGGACTCTCTCTCCTTAATGAGGTTCTTGGCCCGGCCGAACTCGTTGGCAACCTTGGTCAGGGCGCGGCGGAATCCCTCCTCGTGGGTCCCTCCCTCGGCGGTTCTGATGTTGTTGACGAATGAGAGCACGTTCTCCTGGTAACCCGTGGTCCACTGAAGCGCAACTTCCATCTCGGCTTCCTCATCCTGGTCCTCAACCACGATCTGCCGGGCGTTCACAACATCGTTCTTACGGTTCAGATGAGAAACGAAATCCCGGATCCCCCCCTTGTACTGGAAAGTCTCGGTGGGGGCCGGAGACTCCCGGGCATCGGTCAACCGGATCCGGAGGTTACGGTTAAGATAGGCCAGTTCCCGCAGCCGGGAGGCCACCGTTCCCCGGGAGAAGGTCCGCGTCTCCCGGAAGATCTCGGTGTCCGGGAGAAAGGTGATAGTGGTGCCCGTGCGGGCCACTTTCCGCCCCTTCTCCACCTGCCCCATCGGCAAGCCCTTCTCGAAACTCTGGGTCCATATCCGTCCATCTCTCCGGACCTCGGCGTCAAGTCGGTCCGAGAGGGCGTTGACCACCGAGACTCCCACCCCGTGCAGGCCGCCCGACACTTGATAGGATCCCTTCTCGAACTTGCCCCCGGCGTGGAGCACGGTGAGCACGGTGGTCAGAGCCGACATCCTCGTCTGGGTGTGGAGGCCTACCGGGATACCTCGTCCGTTGTCGGAGACCCGGACCGAACCATCCTTCTGAAGGGTCACGTCGATGAGCGTGCAGTGCCCGGCCATCGCCTCGTCGATGGCGTTGTCCACCACCTCCCAAACCAGGTGGTGAAGCCCTCTCGGACCGGTCGATCCGATGTACATGCTGGGCCGGCGCCGTACTGCTTCCAGGCCCTCTAAGACGACGATGTCCTTTGCGGAGTAACGCTCTGTGACAGTCACTATATGGTCAATGCTCTCTCTTGCGAACCGGCGGGACGGGTCGCCCGACAATGTGGGTTGGTGACCCTTGGCCACACCGAAATAATTTTAGCAGAACCCTGTGACAATCTCCGCATTATCTTTTCTGCTATCGGCCCTCAATTCGCCTCTGACCTGGTGTTTTATGCACTCAGGTACGAGGAATGGTTATTTTCACACTCGTCACCACCCGCGAGCCCAGCCCGGCGTTCACCTGCTCGGTCAGAGTGGCCGTTCCGTACCGAAGTAAAGCGGCGTCCATCTGCGAGGGAACCTCCACCACCAGGCATCCCTCCTCCAAGACCATGGGCCGAGCCTTGTCACGCCATTGTCCCGAGACGAGCTGCTTCCACTCCCGGCGAATTCGCAGACTGGCCCCAACCCGAGGGACCCCCATCTTTGCCAGCGTCTCATCCACCTGATGCCCGGCGGGAATCGGCTCCGAGGATGAACGGCTCACCTGACATACCCCGGCGTAACCCGCCACACATCCCCTCCGATCGGCGTCTTTTCCTCTTCCACCGCCGAGATGAACGTCTGGGTAGCCGGCAGCCAATCCACCAGCGCCTCGGCTCGGTCCCGGTCTAGTTCGCTGAACACATCATCCAGCACCAGGATGGGGCGGCACCCGGCAGCCTCCTCCACGGCCTGGAAGACGCCCAGGCGGAGAGCCAAGGCCAGTGTTCGCTGTTCACCCTGACTGGCGTAGAGGCGCGCATCGTGGTGGTTCAAGGTCAGGATGGGCTCGTCCCGATGCAGGCCTACCGTGGTTGAGCCAACCAGAAAGTCCCGTTTGCGGCGTCTCTCCAACGCGTTCTGCAGACGTCGCTCCCAATCGGCGGTGGCCACGGTTCGATCGAGCCCGCCACCCCAATCGGACCGATAGTCGATCCACAGTTGCTCGCTCATTCCGGCAATAGTCGATACCGCCCGCGTCACTGGTTTCGCCACCTGGTGGAAGGCCCGGGCCCGGGCTGCCATCACTCTTGCCCCCGACACCGCAAGCCGGTGGTCCCAAACTTCCAGCGTCACGTGATCCTCTCTATCTCCCGTCTTCAAGAAGGCGTTGCGATGACGCAGGGTCTTCTGGTAATCAGTCTGGTCAGCCCGCGCCAGGGGCCACAACAAACCGGCGGTCTCGTCCAGCCAATCCCTTCGCCGCGCGGGACCGCCCTTAACCAAATCAAGATGCTCGGGGATGAACACCAGCACCCTGCCAGCCCCCGCCAAGTCGCTCGCTCGGGCGGGACGAGATCCGTTGAGGAGAAGCCTTCGCCGTTCTGTCCGGTGCACCATCAGTTCGATCGTGTGGGGTGCGGTGTCATCGGTCCCTCCCCTGACTGCTGCCACGTCCCGGCCGACGGCGACCAGCGCCCGGTCCGGCGCCCCCCGGAAGGACGCGCCCGTAAACAGCATCCCCACCGCCTCCAGCAGGTTGGTCTTGCCTACTCCGTTGCCGCCGACCACGAGATTGACCCCAGCCGATGGCGTCCACTGCAACTCCGGGTAGGACCGAAACCCCGCCAACGCCAGCCAGGCCAGCGCCATCTACACGTTGACCGGCATCAAAAGGTAGAGAAACTCTTTTCGGTCAGGGTCGTCTATCACGCTCGGCTTCATGCCGTCGATTATGCGCAGCCGCACCTTCTCGGCACCGGTAGCCACTACCCCGTCAGCCAGATACCTCGGATTGAAAGCCACCGTCAAACTGCTGCTCTCTCCTTGAAAATCCCCTTCCACGTGGTCGGTGGCGCGGCCCACGTCCTGACGTATGACATTTACCTCCGCTCCCCCCTCGCTGATGGTGAGCCTGATGGGATAGTGATCCTCGGCAACCAACTCCATGCGGCGAATTGTCTCCAACAGGGCCTCCCGGTCACACACCAGTTGGTTTGGGTACTCGCTGGGCAAGAGTGTCTCATATTTGGGGAAGTTTCCCTCGATCATGCGCAACCGCAGGGTTCCGACAGTGGAGTTGAAGAGTCCCTCACGTTCGGTGAATCCCACGTTCACCTTGCTGGCGCCCACCGTGTTGGGTAGCTCCCGCAATCCCCGCGCCGGCAGCAACCCGGTGACCTCCAGTCCGATGGCGGGAAGGTCCCTGAGCGCTAAGCGATAGGAGTCGGTGGCAACCATGCGTAACCGTTCGGAGGTCGACTCCATCAGAACCCCGGTCAATACGGCTCGCCCGAGATCCGTCGAAGCTGCCGGCGTAACCTGCCTGATAGCCGTGGTCAAGCCCTCTCCCTCCACCTCGATTCCACCACTACCTGCCGATCCAAGCTTCGGAAAGTCCTCAGAGAGTTGCCTGAGTGTGTAAACCGGCTGAGGAGCCTCCCCTGAGATTTCGAGCTCGGACTGGTCTCCTGCCCGCAACGTCACGATACCCGGTGGCATCCGCCGCACTGCCTGAGTGAACAATCTTCCCGGAACGACTGCTTTGCCCCATTCCTCCACCTCGGCTTCGATCTCGCTTCGTACCGTTACCTCGAGATCGGTACCGGTCACCGCCAGCTTCCCCTCGGAGGCTTCACACAAGAGCCCTTGTAAGACTGGAAGAGAGCTACGCGAGCCGACCGCCCTCTGGGCGCGTCCCAAGGCATCGGCTAACTGTTCCCGGTTAGCTCGGATCTTCACAAGCGGTTCCCCTTTCTTCGAATTTGTATTTTAAAACTACTCGTTATAGCAGTTAAAGGTGTTGTCTGTGGACAGCAGGGGGAATTCAACGAGAACCTGGGAGTATTACAAGCCTGTTTGTATACCGGTGAGGGGAGCTCTCCCCAGTGTGGCTTGCGATAGGTCAGCGATCGGTGGAGAACCATCTAGTGGGTGTGGAGGGAACTGTGGATATCTGAAACCTGTTTGGCGAAACGTTTGTTGGTGGACAGTTGGGACAGGGTGCCCCGGTAAGCGGAGATTACGGTGGAATGGTCACGGCCAAAGGCCTTCCCGATGCGGGGGTAGGAGAGATCAGTGAGTTCGCGGGCCAGGTACATGGCTACTCGGCGAGCGGCAGAGGGGATCGGACGGCGATTACGATCCAGGATCTCGGCAACCGAGGTCTCGAAGGCCTTCGCGCAGGCAGCGATGATCTGTTCAGGCGTGGGAGCAGACGGCGAGAATCCCAAGAGCGGCGCCAGCAATTCGGAGGCGCTTTGAGGAGTTAGAGGCTGATTGACAAGCCTCGAGTAGGCGGATAGCCGGCGCAATGCACTCTGCAGGTCCCGGATGTTGTCGATGATCCGCTCTGCGACCATCGAGAGAACATCGTCGGGAAGAGGCCGGGGGTAGTCGGCGTTCAGGCGATGCAGGATGGCCAGACGGGTTTCCAGACATGGTGGCGCTACATCGGCCAAGAGGCCTCCGGTTACGCGGCTTCTGATGCGGTCCTCTATGGCTGTCAGGTCTCGGGGCGGGCGATCGCAACTGAGCACAATCTGGTTCCCGTCCTGTTGGAGGCTGTTGAAAGTCCAGAAGAACTCTTCCAGGGTCTGCTCTTTTCCTTCCAAGAACTGGAAGTCGTCCAAGAGAAGCATGTCGACTCGTCGGAACCGACGGCGGAAGTCCTCCATTTGTCTCCTGCCGACGCACTGGATGAAACTCTGCACGAAGGCCTCGGAGGTGCAGTAACGGATCACGAGGGAAGGATGACGTTTCCTGGCATGATTTGCGATGGCATATAGCAGATGGCTCTTCCCGACGCCGGATGCGCCGTAGATGAACAAGGGGTTGTAGATGCCTGGGTCCTCGGCGACGGTCCAGGCGGCGGCATGGGCGAAACGGTTGGACGGACCCACCTCAAAGGTGTCGAAGCGGTGGAAGTTGGAAGGATGGTGCTTGGCCGGAGATTCCGGGGCCTTCCCTCCGGCCTTGACCTGGGCGACGCCGGCCTGGCCGTTTGAGGACCGTGAAGCTCCGGTTTTGTTAACGGTGACGCGCACTCCGAGAGGAGATGTCCCGGCGCCTGCGCTGCGGGCAGCTTCCTCCACCTGCCGGATGAAGCGGGTTTTGACCTGGTTGGCCACGAATCGGCTGGGAGCCTCGACGACAATCTCCGAGGTATTCGGTGAGACTTGCAGGTCCTTGAACCAGCGGGACCAGCTGTCGGTTGAAGTACGGGCGGTGAGGACTTTACGGAAGACGTTGTGATCGAAAAGGGTGGGGGGCGGGTTCAAGGCAGGCAAGTCTCCGGTACCTGCGAATCGGGACGATGTTGGGCTGGGGTGGCTTCGACTATCGAACCGCAGGCTTTTCGTTGAGGGGGGCGGTGAGCGGCGTAGAGGGTTTGCGGGCACGACCGGTAGGACCCAACTTTGTAGGAAGAATCCATCGGTAGGGCAAGTGTAAGACCGCAGACCTGTCCTGTTGCCGAGAGGTCACACCTTCAGCCACATTCGGGTCAGATACCTATATTGACCTGGGGAAAGGCTTCGGGGCATCCTGGGGTGGCTTGGGGTGGAAATGTCGGTTTACCTGCCCAATAACACCAGTGGGATTATGGGGTAGTTTTATTCGCGAACTCGCATTCTTTTTTGCCACAAAACAGGTTATTTTCACAGTCCGGTTACAAGGTATTCAAGCATCCCCTCTCAAGAATGCGGATTGGCGTCCTGACGTCAACGGCTCCGACCGTGTACGTCGACCCGGTTTTTCACTCGGGATGGAGCGGCGCTTCGAATGCCAACCCCGCCACCATGAGAATTACCCGGTTTGAGCGGGCGGCGATGAGCTGGTTGACCCGTCCCAAGGCATCACGGAACATCCTTCCCAGAGGCGAGGCCGCCACGAGGCCCAAACCCGCCCCGTTGCTGACCAGAATCCAGGCGGCGGGGGAACCTTGCATCAGGTCGAGCAGCCGCCGGGTCTCGTCCACCCAAGCGGCGTTCGGCGTCGGGATGACCTTCCATCCCCAGCAACAAATTGCTTACCCAATAATTATCTTTGTAATTAACTGGGGAGTGTGGGAAGTTATTTGGTCTTAGTACCGAGGAACGCGGTATTGCTCCGTGCTCCCTGCCGCAAGGGGGACCTAGTCGTCTTGACTTCCGGGGGCCACTGCGATAGCCTTGTCAAAAGCTGTCGACAGTTTGCAGGTTCGGTAAATGAAAAGGACCTATCAACCAAAGGTTCGCCGTCGCAAGCGGCGGCACGGATTTCGTCATCGGATGCGCACCCGCGGGGGTCGGGCTGTAATTCGGGCCCGGAGACACAAGGGCCGCAGGCGGCTGGCTGCCTGAAGTTAGGCCCGCGTTACCAGCCGCTGCGGACTTCCAGGCATTTTCGCTTGGTATTCTCGCGAGGCAAGCGATGCCGGGTGGGCGGCCTGACCGTCGTCTCGGCGCCGAATACCACAGATCGGCCAGGGATTGGCCTGGTGGCCGGTCGCCGGGTTGGAACGGCTGTCGTCCGCAATCGCGCGAAGCGACGCCTACGCGTCGCCTTGGCGGAAGTCAGCCCGCCTCCGGGCCGTGATTATGTGATCGTGGCCACCCGGCAAGTGGCGGAGGTCCCCTTCCGAACATTGGTGGCATGGCTGAGAGCCGCACTGGAAACGGTGATTGAAAATGAGAGCACAACCTGAGCAAAAGGCGAGCGGTCGGGCCGCAAGGGTCTTGTTGGGCGCGCTAAAGCTCTATCAGGAGCAGATGAGCCCGGCTTTTGGGCGCCGTTGCCGCTACCTCCCCACTTGTTCGGCCTACGCCAGAACAGCCATCGAGAGATTTGGCGTTGGGAAGGGTGTTTTCTTGATGGGGCGTCGATTGTTGCGCTGTCAACCGTTCGGGTCGAGCGGGTTTGATCCTGTACCAGTCCTGGACGGGAGGGTGGAACCGTGCTAGACCCCTGGTGGACTCTGTGGGATTGGATCAAAGAGGGGTTGGGCTGGTCTTTTGCCATCTCATACGACTTCATTCCCAGCTTCGGCATAGCGATCATCCTGGTGACGGTGGTGATCAACACTCTGCTGTTTCCTCTCACCTTGAAACAGACCCGGTCCAGCCGGGCGATGATGCAGATCCAGCCCGAACTGCAGCGCATTCGCCGGGACTACCGGGATCAACGCGAGGAGATGCAGCGTCGCATGACCGAGTTGCAACGCGAGCACGGGGCTTCACCGCTCGGTTGTTTGGGTCCGCTGCTGGTCCAGTCCCCTATCTTGTTCGCCATCTTTCGGGTCTTGAATGACCCCACCGGTCTGCACACCGACTTTTCCCCCGTCCCTCCCGGGAGCGCTCTGTGGGAGGCCATCCGGGCGAATGAAGCGGGCTTCGTCGGTATGGACTTGGCGTTGAGCCCTGCCCAGGCGACTGCCACAGGACTGGTGGCGGCACTCCCCTACCTGGGCACCATGATCCTGATGATCACCATCCAATATATTCAGCAGTGGTATACCCAGCGCGACCAAGTCTCTGTGGCGGGGGACCGGCAGAGGCGGCAAATGCAGATGTTCACCCGCATCATGCCGCTCTTCCTGGGCTTCATCTCGTGGAACTTTCCCGCGGGGTTGCTGCTTTACTGGACAACTTCCAATCTGGTCCGCCTGAGCCAGCAAATCGCTATCAATTGGATGGACGGCCGGCCGGAGCCGCCACCGGGCCTGGGGTCGGAGAAGAAACCTGGCGAGGGAGATCCCCCGTCCTACCCCCAGCCACATTCCCGTTCGGCCAAAAAGTCGAGGAGGAGGAAGAGGAGGAACTGAAAAATGGAACTGATAGAAGTACGAGCTCGAACGGTGGAGTTGGCCGAACAGGCTGCCTTGGAGGAGTTAGGCCTCAAGGACCGGAACCGTGTGGAGTGGGAGATACTGCAGGAGCCGACCAGGGGATTCCTGGGAGTTGGGCGACAGGACGCCATCGTGCGCGCCAAGCGCAAGCCGGCCAAGCGTCGCCGGGGCCGAGGGGGACGGGGCGAGAAACCCAGATCTGGACGCCAACAGGCCAGTCGGCCCAAGCGGCAGAAGCAGGCGCCGGCGCGACATTCTCAGAGTAAGCAGGCCAAGAAGGGGGCCGGACGACGGGGGCAACCCGCCAAGAAAAAGCCGTCCTCCCTGGATGAACAGACTGCAGTAGCCAAGAGCTTTGTGGTCGGCTTGCTAGAAGCGGTGGACATGGGCGGGAAGGTGAAGGCCAGAATGGATGACGACCTGATCACCTTGGAGATCACGGGCGAAGAGACAGAGCCCCTGGTGGGTCCGCGGGGCAGCGGGATCGAGGCTCTCCACACTGTGGCCAAGTCGGTCATCAAGCGCAAGACCAGCGGCTCAGCCCGCCTCCGGGTGGACATCGCCGGGTATGGGATGCGTCGGCGCGAGGCTCTGGCAATCTACGCAGCGGGCCTGATAGAGCAGGTAAACGCCGAAGGGGGGGAACTGATGCTCGAGCCGATGAACGCTGCCGACCGCAAGGTTATTCACGACACAGTTTCCAAACACGATAATGTACGCTCGTTCTCAGAGGGTGAAGCGCCACAACGCTATGTAGTAATAGCTTATATCGGGGATAGCCCGGGCTAGAACCGGCCGGAGTTTGCATCCCGAGATCAGGGGGCGATCAACTTGGCGAAGACTCGTTGCAGATCGTCAATCGACTTGAATCTGACCTTCACGCTCCCCTTCTGGTTCCCGTAGCTGATAGAGACGGGGAGACCCAACTGATCGGTGAGTCTGGTCTCCAATTCGACGATCTCAGCCGGCCGGGGAGTCCTGGCGCCGCGCGAGGTCCTTTTGCGCGGTGCCCGCGCATCGACAGCCGCTTCTATTTGGCGAACAGTCCATCCCTCCGCCACCGCTCTTTTGGCAATGTGGGTGGCGTACTTTGGGTCCGACACCGAGAGGAGGGCCCGTGCATGCCCGGCGGTGAGCTGCGCGGTTTCCAGTAAATCGCGAATGGGTGGGGGCAGACGGAGGAGCCGGATGCTGTTGGCCACCGTAGCTCGTCCCTTCCCCACCCGGTGGGCTACCTCCTGCTGAGTGAGACCGTGTTGGTTGACAAGTTCCCGGTAGGCGGATGCCTCCTCCAGCGGGGTCAAATCCTCTCGTTGGAGATTCTCGATGAGCGCCTGTGTGAGGGCGCCGGTCTCATCGGCCTGGCGAAGCATGGCAGGGATACTCTGAAGGCCGGCGAGTTGGGCCGCCCTCCAGCGACGCTCTCCAGAGATGAGGGTGTAGCCGTCATCGGTCTCTTGAACCACTACAGGTTGTAGCAGTCCTACCTCTATTATGGAGCGGGCTAGGCCCCGTAGCGTCTGCTCGTCATGATGCGAGCGGGGCTGTGAGGGGTTGGGGCGGATCTGGTTGACGGGGATTTCCCGGTAAGGTGACGCGGAGGCTTGCTCGCCAGTTGGAATCAGAGTGCTGCTCAAACCCCGGCCAAGTCCTCCTCGACGGCTGCTCATTGTTGCAATGCCCCCTTTGCTTCGAGACGGTCACGTATCTCCTCGGCCAGTCTCCTGTAGGCGATGGCGCCCCGGTTCATATGATCGAAGATGTCGATGGGCTCCCCGTAGGAGGCCGCCTCGGCCAGCCGGACCCTACGGGGAATGTAACTGCGGAAGACCCGGTCGCCGAAGTGACCCTTGACCTGGTCAGATACTTCTCTGGAAAGGCGTGTCCTGCCATCCATCATGGTCAAGAGGACTCCGAGGAGTTCCAGGGAGGGATTGAGAGCGGAGCGAACCATCTCGATGGTGTGACTCAACTCGACCAAACCATCCAGGGCATATTGCTCGCACTGCATCGGAATCATCACGTATTGAGCGGCGGTGAGGGCATTAATCGTGAGAAGGCCCAGGGAAGGGGGACAGTCGATCAAGACATAGGAGTACTGACCATCGATTTCCCTCAAGCTATTACGTAGCCTTTGCTCCCTGGCCATCATGGGAACCAGTTCTATGTTGGCATCCACAAGACGACGAGTAGCAGGTAAGAGGTAGAGATTCCTTACCGCGGTCGGCTCGATGGCGTCCTCTACGGGTGTGTCTTTGAGTAACACGTCATAAATGGAGACAGAAACCTCTTCAGGGTTCATGCCCAACCCCGAGGTGGCGTTGGATTGGGGGTCCAGGTCCAGCACCAGTACGGGTTCGCCCAAGCCAGCCAAAGCGGCCCCGAGGTTGACCGACGTAGTGGTTTTGCCTACGCCGCCTTTTTGGTTGGTGATGGCGATCAAGGCAGAGATCATGTGTTGTCCATGATAAGAAGCCAAACCGGGTTTCCAAGGATATTGGACGGGACCCGGCAGGTTGAGAAACCCGGATACGTGGGCGGTAAGGAATGCGAACCGCCGAGTACGGCGACTCCTGTGGGGGAGAGGAGGCGTTGCAGGTTGCTTCTCAGTCTGTCGGGGGAGCTCACCGCTCGGCAGACCAACAACTCAGCGGGGGTTTTCCATTCCCGCAATTGGGTTGGGGCCACCTCCACGTTCTCCAAACCCAGGAGGTGAACGGCTCGCCGCGCCAGATCGCCTCGTCGGGCCGACCTTTCCAGCAGGATTACGCGGCTGGAGGGCCATGAAATGGCCAGAGGAAGACCGGGAAGGCCCACGCCGGCTCCTATGTCAAGGATGGTGGGCGGGAAGTCTTGTCGAGAGCGCCAGGGAGCGGCAAACAGGAGAGAGTCGGCAAGATGTCGGGAATACACGACCGACCCTTCGGACGGCCCTAGGCCGCCCGCCGGGATGGCCTCTGCGACCAGCCAGTCGGCAAGGTTCCTGAGGAGATCCAGTTGGCGGGGGGCCAGGTGGAGCCCTGCCCAAGCGGCAGCTCTCTGGAGGGTCTCGATTCCGTGTTGGGGGGTCACTGCGTCATGGTTTCACGTGAAACATTCCCGGAGAACGCGGGAAGCGGTTTCTGGAGGGTAACGCAGAAGATGTTCCACGTGAAACAACCACGGAGGCAGAGGGAAGGCCATCAAATTACACCGTTGTATTTTACTGGAGTGCAACTACACCTACCGAAGCAGAGGTTCAGGAGATCGAGGTCTCGAAGAATAGCTTGAGCCCCAGCACCGCGGCCTCTCCGGTGGCGGCGCCCAGGTCGGGGACGGCTATCACCACCGCCGGCGATCGGGTGTCCTTGAGTATGGCCGTGGCCTGGCCTTCCACGTCCAACTCCATGGCCTTAGCCAGGCAGGAAGCGATCAATTTGCCGGCGACGCTGTGGCTCTGGGAGGTGGCGAAGTAGCTGATCACGCCGGTTGGGCGGCTTGAGAGCTGGAAGGAGATGATCAGGTCCGCCCCCATGCGATTGGCTCGCCGGGCCCGCACCCGCTCCGGGAAGGTGCTGTCCACTCCCCGGGAGAGAATAGGGTTACCGCCCCCCTGCTGGAGCGCTATCGACGCGGCGGTGGCCGCCTCCCAGCTCACCGAGGCTTCCTCCTGGGTGCGACAGGCCGGGTCGAAATAAATTCGGGCGCCAACCAGGTTGGAGGGCCGAGAGCGGAGCCACTCCCGCTCCCGGAGGATCACTCGACCCGCCCGCATCTCCCCGCGCGCCACCAATCGCAATTCGGTTATCACCTCTGGTCCGGAGGTTCCATCGATTGCCAGACCCCGGTTGAACTGGAAGTCCCGCAGGCCTCGCTCCGTCTGGGGGCCAAAAATGCCGTCGGGTTTGCCGGTATCGAACCCCAAAGCATCCAGCCGGCTCTGGAGTTCGGCGACATCGTCTCCCCGCAGCATGGGCCGACGCAGAAAAAGCAGTCGGTCGCCCAGCCGGTATCCGGCTTCGTACAGCGCCCTCCAGGACTCCTGTCCCACCACTCCGGTGCTGGGCAGGCCTCGGGTCCGCTGGAACGCCTCAACCGCTGCTAGGGTGGCTTCTCCGAACTCTCCGGGCCGGTCCCGGTCGCAACTGTGACCAAGCGCGGAGAGACGTTCCTGTATCTCCCTGACGCCCTCTCCGGAATTGCCTAGCTGATAGCGGCGCATCAGTTACCTGTGATCGCAGAATACTGCCCTTGGTTCATCAGAATAGAGCGGAACGGCTCGTGCAGGGGGAAGCCCCCGAGATCCGGCTCAGAGATGCTCTTTTATGTTCTTATAGAGCCACTCTTTGGGACGCGCTCCCACTATACGCTGCACTTCTTCCCCATTTTTGAACAATATGAGGGTGGGGATACTCATCACGCCGTAGCTGGCGGGCGATTGAGGGTTCTCGTCGATGTTCAGTTTGGCGACAGCCAACTGGTCGGGATGTTCTGTGGCGAGCGCTTCGAGGTGGGGAGCGATCAATCGGCAGGGACCGCACCACTCGGCCCAGAAGTCGACCAGCACCGGCCGGTCCCCCGAGATGACATCCTGGAAATTCTGGTCGGTGATAGTGAGAAGGTTGTCCGCCATCGGTTGTTGTTTCCTTTCTTGACCCGGGCCGACTACAGCCCGAGGGTGTTTTGCAGATAGTGATCAGCGTCCAGGGCGGCCTGGCACCCGGTCCCCGCCGCGGTGACGGCCTGACGATATATCGGATCAGCCACATCTCCCGCCGCGAATACTCCCGGCACGGAAGTAGCCGTGCCACCTGCATTAGGGAGAGTTATGTAGCCGCGCTCGTCCAATGCTACCCACTCGGAGAACAATGCGGTGTTGGGCCGATGACCGATCGCTACGAACACTCCGTTGATCGGCTTTTGTCTTGCTTTTCCACTTAGAGTGTTGACCAGAGTGACGCCGGTCACTTGGTCGTGGCCGTGGATTTCCTCGACAACGGTGTTCCACGCCACCCCGATCTTGGGGTTTGCCAGCGCGCGGCGCGCCATTATGGCAGAGGCGCGGAATTCGTCCCGGCGGTGGGCAATCGTGACGGAGGAAGCGAACTTGGTGAGGAAAAGGGATTCTTCCATTGCGGAGTCGCCTCCACCCACCACCAACAGGTCCTTGTCCTTGAAGAAGAAGCCGTCACAGGTTGCACAGGCTGAGACGCCCCGTCCGGTGAGCCGTTCTTCGCCAGGCACGCCCAGCCATTTGGCGCTGGCTCCGGTTGCGATTATCACGGTGTGGGAAAGGTGGACACTGCCATTGGTGACGACTTGAAGGGGCGTGGAGGCGAAGTCGACGGCAGTGGCGTCCTCGGTGAGCAGTTGGGCGCCGAACCGTTCAGCCTGCGCTCTGAACTTTTCCATGATCTCCGGACCCAGCACTCCCTCGGGGAAACCAGGGTAGTTCTCCACGTCCGTCGTGATCATGAGTTGGCCGCCGGGAGTGCTGCCTTCCACCACCAACGGCGCCAACTCGGCACGGGCCGCGTACAGAGCGGCCGTATAGCCGGCCGGCCCGCCTCCGATGATCAGCACCTTGTGAACGTCGTTCATTCTCGCCCTCGTTGATGAGTTGATCCCCTATTCCATATCAACAGTCCGGCGATCAGAAATAGTCCCCCCAGAGTGGCCAGGGAGCCTGCCGTTCCCAAGCCGATCGACAACGTCCGGTGAGCGGTGATCAGCAGAAAAACCAGGCCGGTAGCGCCGATCACAGCGGCTATCCCGAGGAACATGGCAGTACGGATCCACCCTTCCATCCGATCGGCGGTCATGGCCCGCACCCGACCGGCCGCCGACTCAAGGGCATCGGCGAATCGAGTGGGCAGATCTTCGAATTGCACAGCGAGAGAAAGGCTAGCGGGTTTGGCCGCCGGCACGGGCGCCCACCGAGCGGACCGGGGTTTCCCTTGACCAACGCTGATCCCTGTTATCCATCGTGGCCTTGGCTAGTCATCCCCAGAATCGAACTTCAGCGATCGAAGTGGAATAGTTCTCGGGACCCACATAGGGCAGCTCGGTGAACCACAGCAGCCAGGAGCCGTCCGGCAGATCAGGCAAGGTGAGAAAGAAGGCGCCGGAGGTGGTTAGTCCGGTGGCCACCGGACTCCATTCGCTCAGGGAAGCGTTAGGTGACTCCGCCCAGGACAAGGTGTAGACGGTTCCGGGTGTGATGCCCCATAGTTCGAGTTGTCGCGCACCGGCAGGAGGGGTCATCACCAGTCCCACGCCTGCTTTGATCAGCGAAAGCGGGTCGTAATATCGCTCGGTTCGCCAGGTGGTGTCACGGTCTCCATCCACCAGGAACCCCAGGCGGTGGTCCATCTCTCCGCCGCCCCCGTAGGGGTCGAGAGTAAACACCACGGGTACGTCCAACAGGAAGGGCGGCGCCGCGGCGAGTACCGGAACCGGAGGAGCAACCGTCTTCGGAGAGGGGACGGTTGAGGGAGGGGCAGCGGTGGTGACGGTGGGCGTTAGCGGGGTGGTTGTCAGGGAGGTGGTTGACTCCTGGGGAGGAGGAGGAGGTGAAGCGGAGCCGGCCGACAGCAGAGTGCCCATACCAACCAGCCCCACCGCCGTCACTATCAGGGCGGTGGTCAGCCACACCCCGACCCGGGAGGCGCCGGGTGCCTGGGCGGAGGCGGCCGTGCTAGCAGGCGCCGCCGCCAGGAGGGCAGCCAACTCCGACGAGGTCAACTGTCCGGCCGCGGCGTCAGCAAGTATGTCGTCAATGGCTGGGCCAATTCCGTCCACCAATTCTGAAAGAGGCAAACCGCGCGCGGTCTTGCCGATTGCCCAATGCTCCAGTGTGTTGACCAGTTGGACTACATCGCTGGTGAAGGTGCTTTCCTCGTCGGGAGGCCCTACTCCTCCCAGCTTGGCTGGGTGATCCACCGAGTAGTAAATCGTGTTGGGACTGATGCGGGCGTGAACGATCCCGGCCTCGTGCAGGGTTGCCAGCGCCCCTGCCAATCCGGCGGCGTTCGGTTGGAACTCGGCGGGGCTCGCTTTGGCGCCGGCTGCCAGCCGGTGCGAAATGGCTGTCCCTCCCGTCCATTCGTAGGCGGCGAAGACCCCGCCGAGGACCGGGCCTGCATCGAAGACCGAAAGCAGATTGGGATGGGCCGCCACCGTCGAATTTCGCACCGCCCGCAGGTACTCCTCCCGCAGAGCGGGTGGCGTCTCCGGCCCGAGCACCCGCAGTTGTACCGGCCGGTCCAACACGGTGTCGGTGGCCAGCCACTCTTCGACGCCCTCGACTCTGCCCAGGCGGACCTCAAGGCGATAGCGATCGGGTAGGGGGGGCGGCATCGGTTCTACCCGAAGATTATCGACCCGAAGGTTCCGAAGGAGAGGGGCGGCGCGCCAGACTATCTGAAGCGACTGTGAGAGTTCTCTACCTGACCCATCCCATTTTCTACCGGCACCAGGCCGGACGCCATCACCCGGAAAGACCGGCCCGTCTGGGGGCCGTTGAGCAAGGGGTGGTTGCCTCGGGCCTCGAGATCGACCGGGTGGAACCGCCGGAAGCTGAAGAGCAACTCTTGGAACTGGCCCATGCTCCCGCTTACATCTCTGGAGTCCGTGACGTGATCGCGGCTGGAGGCGGCCGGTTCGATCCTGACACCGCCGCAGGCCCCGATTCGTGGGAGGCGGCGGTTCGCGCGGCAGGATCGGGACCGCATGCGGTCCGGCTTCTTGAGGGAGGAACTGAATCGGTGGCCCTGTTGGCGGTGCGTCCTCCCGGTCACCATGCCCTTCGAGATCGGGCGATGGGATTCTGTTTGTTCAACAATGCCGCGATAACTGCCCGGTATCTCCAGCGCCGGGGGGAGCGGGTGGCGATCATCGACTGGGATGTGCATCACGGCAACGGGACCGATGCCGAGTTTGAAGGCGATCCCGATGTGTTCTACATCAGCGCCCATCAATGGCCTTACTACCCGGGCACGGGGGCTCTCGACCGGGTGGGTGAGGGTCCGGGTGAGGGATTCACGATCAATGCCGCGCTACCGGCGGGAACGGGTGGCGACGTGTACAGGAGGCTCTTCCGGGAGATGGTGATTCCACGCCTGCGCCGATACGCCCCTGATTGGATCCTTGTGAGTTGCGGATTCGACGCCCATCATCTGGACCCCCTGGCAGGCCTGCGACTAACCGAAGGCGACTACCACTTCATGGCTGAACAGTCGTTGGAAGTCGTTCCCCCCAACCGGATCCTGATTTTCCTTGAAGGTGGCTATAACCTGGATGCCATTGCCGGATCCACCCAGGCGATGCTCCTGGGAATGGCCGGCAGGCCCTACCGGAGTTCGACTCCCACCCAGGTCTCCTCTGCCGGCAGCCACCGCGCACTGGAGAGACTGCTGGACATCCATGACCGGGTGCCGGGGTGGGAGCCAAAACCCTGAGCCATTGCGGATCGACGCCTACCAACATTGAGCCGGTGATACCCGAAAGACTGACGTGGCTGTTGGACGCCGAGCAGATCCCCGGTCTGCTCGGCCGCCGCTTTGCCGAGTTCGGCCACCAACTGTATCTGGTGGGAGGCACGGTGCGGGATGCATTTCTGGCCCAGGACAGCTCTGGCTCCGACAACGAATACGACTTCGCCACCGACGCCCGTCCGCCCCGGATCAAAGCAATACTTGAAGGCTGGGCCGAGAAGGTCTACACCACCGGCGAGGCCTTCGGGACAGTGGCCGGTATAAAAGAGGGAGGCACCCTTGAGATAACCACCTTCCGGAGGGACGTTTATCGCACCGACAGCCGCCATCCGGAAGTCTCTTTCTCCAACACCATCGAAGAGGACCTCGAGAGGAGGGACTTTACGGTGAACGCTCTGGCGATCAAGGTGCCAGACGCCCAGATGGTCGACCCGTACGGAGGATTGGCCGATCTTGCCCGGCGGGTCCTCACCACCCCCACCTCCCCGGAGAAGACCTTCGCCGACGATCCGCTGCGGATGCTCCGGCTCTTTCGCTTCTGGGCCACGCTGGAGTTCCAACCTGCCGCGCCCACCCTTCAGGCCGTGGCCGAGATGGCGGGCCGTCTCCAGATTGTGTCGGCCGAGAGGATCAGGGACGAACTCAGCAAGCTGCTCACCGCTCCCCATCCCGCCGAGGCCTTGTTGGGTCTGGTAAGATCAGGGTTGGCTGAGCACTTCTTGCCCGAACTCTCCTCCCTGGAGATGGAACAGGATCCCCGACACCGCCACAAGGACGTTTTGGCCCACAGCTTGGCGGTGGTGGAGAAGGCCTCTCCGCGGCTGGTATTGCGGTTGGCCTGCCTGCTCCACGACATAGGCAAGCCCGACACTCGCACTTACGGGTCCAAGGGAGTCAGCTTTCACCATCATGAGGTGGTAGGCGCGCGACTGGCCCGCCGCCGCCTGGAGGAACTAAGGTATAGACGGGCGGTGATAGACGACGTGACGCGGTTGGTGGAGTTGCATCTGCGTCCCCACACACTGAGGATGGGTTGGTCGGATTCGGCGGTGCGCCGCTATGTCCGGGATGCCGGACCGCTTCTGGATGACTTGAACGAGTTGGTTCGCTGCGATGTGACCACCGTCAACCAGCGACGAGCTGCCGCTATCCAGAATCGGATTGATCAGCTGGAGCAGCGTATCGCAGAGCTCAGGGAGAAGGAGGACCTGGAGCGTCTGCGTCCACCGGTCAACGGTTACCGCATCATGTCCTATCTGGGGATTTCTCCGGGTCCGAAGGTGGGCGAGATCATGCAAATCCTCCTGGAGAAGCGCATAGAGGAGGGTCTCTATTCAGAACACGAAGCGCTGGTGATCGCCCGCAGGTGGGCGATGGACCAGGGCTGGGAAGACCCGGGCCCTCCTCCTCAGGAATGAAAAGACTGATCGCGGTCGGGGCGCTGCTGGGGGGCCTGCTGGTTATCGCTTCCTGCGACGAAGGCCCTGCTGTGGCCCCGACAGCCCCTGCCGAGACCAGAGTTGATGATGCGCCGCCCGTCACCACCACGTCGACAACCGGCGCCCCCACTACCACGGCCCCGCCCACCACTGCGGCGCCCACTACCACGGCCGGCCCGACAACAACATCTTCACCGCCCACCACCTCCATCACGGCCCCGCCCACCACCACAACCATTCCGCCGGAGCCCACTCTGTGGGAGCGTCTGCAGGCGTTGGGACGGGACGGGATCGGCGACACACTGTATCCGACCCTCGGCGCCTCAGGATACGACGTGGAGAGCTATCTGATCGAGTTGCGCTTCGATCCTGAGAGGGGCCGGCTTTCGGGGTCTTCCACCATCGCGGCCGTGGCCACCGCCGATCTCGACCTGTTCAGCTTGGACTTCTTCGGCATGGAGACCGGCGCGGTGACAGTCAACGGCGCGCCGGCGGACTACGAGCAGGTCTCCGAAGAGTTGATCATCGTACCTTCCCAAACACTCTTGGAGGGTGAGCTGATGGCAGTGGTCGTCTCCTACCATGGGGTGGTGGCCTCCCGGCCAGCCAAAGCGATACAGGGGTTCACCTCCGGCGGCCGTTGGTCCACAGATGAGGAGTTTTTCTTCATGATGAACGAGCCTGATGGCTCTGCCGCCTTGGCGCCTTTCAATGACCATCCCCTGGACAAGGCGCGGGTGACCGTGGATGTGGAGGTCCCCGTGGGGTGGACGGTTGTTTCTGGTGGAACCCTGGAGGAAGTGCGGGAGGAGGAGCAGACCGTGGCCTACCGGTGGTCGATGGAACACCCGGTGGCCCCCTATCTGATCCCTTTCGGCATCGGGCAGTTTGCGTCCCGTTCCGAGCCCGATCCCCTGGACCTGGAGATCACCACCTGGTATCCCGAAGAACTGGATACCGAGTTGCTCGATCCCTTCACCGATCAGCATCACATGCTGGGATTTCTGTCGGGGCTCTTCGGGCCCTATCCGTTCGAGACCCTGGGCGCCATGGTGGTCGACGCCGGAATACCGCTAGCCCTGGAGCATCAGACCCTCCCCACCTACGACCTGTCGGCGGCTTCTGAGACCGTTGTGATACACGAACTCGCCCACCAGTGGTTCGGCAACTCGGTGTCGGTGGCGGACTGGAGCGACATCTGGCTCAACGAGGGTCCCGCCACGCTCTCGCAGTGGCTGTGGACGGAAGAAACCCTGGGGGTTATCGACTATGACCGGGAGGTTGCCAACAACTACCGGCTGTTCTCCGGGGAGTTCTTCCTGTCGGGCGAAACGGCCGACGCCATCGAAAGGGCGACCGCCATGGCGGTCCGCCAGTTCTATGCCCCCGGCCTGCCTCCCGCCGATGACCTCTTCAACTATTCGGTCTATGGAAGGGGAGCGCTCACCCTGGTCGCTCTCCGTGACCAGTTGGGCGACTCCTCCTTCTTCGCGATGCTGAGAACCTGGCACGACACCCATCGCTACGGAAACGCGACTACCGCCGACTTCCTGTCGCTGGTGGAGGAAACCGGGGGAGTCCCGGCGCGGGAACTGGTGGAATCCTGGCTCTACGATCCGCTGCCGCCACCCATGCCTGAACGAGACCTGTATCCACTCGGGCACGAGGAGTATTCCCAGGGTCGGTAAACGGTTTGGCTCTATGCGCATATTCGTATATAGTGGGAGCCGATGCAAGGACTGACCTGAAGTGAAACTGACTGCAGCGGTGATCGGAGCATCCGGGTATGCCGGTGGGGAGTTGATCCGTCTGCTGGATGCCCATCCGGTCTTCGACCTGATATGGCTCGGCGCCCATAGCAGGGCTGGCGCCGCGCTGGGGGAGGTGCATCCTCATCTCTCCGAGGGCGACCGGCGGCTGTCGCCCACGGCTCCCGAAGACATTCCCTCCGTGGACGCAGCGTTCCTGGCCCTGCCCCACGGGGCATCCTACGAGTTGGGGCACGAGTTGGCGGAGAGAGGCGCAGCCGTGTTCGACTTGGGGTCCGACTACCGGTTCGACACTCGGGAGCGCTATGAGACTGCATATGGCGCTCCCCATCCGGCTCCCGGGCGCCTGGACGAATGGCGATATGGCCTGCCGGAGTTGTTCAGCTTGGAAGGGGCTCGGCGGGTCGCCCTGCCGGGCTGTTATCCGACCGCCGTGCTCCTTGCGTCCGTCCCGCTGCTGGCGGGCGGGTTGACCTCGGGCCCGGTGGTGGCCGACTGCCTTTCGGGTGTCTCGGGTGCGGGAAGATCACTCCGGCCGGACCTAATGTTCGGACAGGTGGCGGAAGGAGCACAGGCCTACGGGATTGCGGCCCACCGGCATCGGCCCGAGATCGAGATGGGCATAGAGATGGCTGGAATTTCCACCCCTGTTACCTTCACTCCCCATCTGCTTCCCATCCAGCGGGGACTGCTGGCCACGGTGACCATGCCCGCATCCGATCTCCCGGGTGACCGGGAGGATCTTCTGGGGGTCCTCGGCAAGGCGTATGAGGGCCGTCGGTTGGTAGACGTCGTTGATCATCCCCCCCAGACACGATGGGTAGCGGGATCCAACCGTGCCCTGGTTACGGCCTTCTTCGATTCCCACACCGGGATGGTGATCGCCCAGGTTGCCCTGGACAATCTCCTGAAGGGGGCGGCCGGCCAAGCCGTCCAGGCCGCCAACCTGGTATACGGCCTGGAGGAAGCAGCCGGCCTGGACACAACCGGGTGGATGCCATGAGCGTCACCTTTCCCAGGGGATTTTGGGCGGCGGGGGCGGCGGCAGGGATCAAGCCCTCCGGTGCCTCGGACGTGAGCCTGGTGATTGCGCAAGAGCCGTTGCCGACCGCGGCGGTCTTCACCCAGAACGGCGCGGCCGCCGCACCGGTGCGACTCTCCCGCCGTCACATGGAGATCTCGGGAGGAGCGATCCGAGGAGTAACGCTCAACTCCGGCTGCGCAAACGCGGCCACCGGGGAACTCGGCGACCAGGCCGCCGTTGACATGGCTGCCGCGGTTGCTAGGGAGGTGGGGTGCGAGGTAAGCGAGGTGCTGGTCTGCTCCACGGGACCGATCGGTCCCCAGTTGCCCATGCACAAGATCCTTCCTGCTATGCAACTTCTTGTAGCCCGGGCTGGGTCAAGCCAGTCGGCGGGACGGGAAGCCGCGGCCGGGCTCATGACTACCGACACCTTCATAAAAGAGGCGGCGGTTTCTGGTCCTGGGGGATTTCGGGTGGGTGGGATGGCCAAGGGGGCGGCCATGATCCGCCCGAGCATGGCCACCATGCTGGCGGTGATCACAACCGACGCCATCGCCTCGGCCCAACGGCTGCGGGGGGTGCTCTCCCGGGCGGTGGAAGAGACCTTCAACAGCATCAATATCGACGGATGCGAATCCACCAACGACACGGTGATACTCATGGCTTCCGGTCTCTCGGGGATACAACCGTCACCGGGTGAGTTGACTAAAGGGGTGCGAAAGGTGTGCGCACGACTGGCTCGCGATATCGTGGCGGACGCAGAGGATTGCACTCGGGTGGTGACCATCCAGGTGAGCGGAGCTCCGGATGACGGCTCCGCACGTCGTATGGGGATGGCGATAGCCGACTCCGACTTGGTGCGCTGTTCCTTCTACGGGGGCGACCCCAACTGGGGCAGGCTAGTGGCCGCCCTCGGCGCCTGTGGCGAGCCCATGGACGCTTCCCGGATAGACATCACCTACCAGGGAACGCCGGTGGCAAGGGGAGGAACCCACACCGGTGTGGATCTGTCCACGATCGAGCCGCTGTTGGTGGGAGACTTCGAGGTCGAAGTGGTGGTGGGGGAAGGACCGGGGACCGCGCGAATTCTCACCAGCGACCTCACCCCCGGGTACGTCATCTTCAACGGGGAGCCGTCATGACCACCGGCCACAGCCCCCCTACCCGCCTCAAGCCTCGCATCGCCTCTTCGATGGGGAAGGCGGCCATCCTCATGGAAGCGTTGCCTTACATCCGTCGATTCTCAGGGACCGTCGTGGTGGTGAAGTACGGCGGCTCGGCGATGGATGACCCGACTTTCGCCCGGTCCTTCGCCAGGGACGTGGCTCTTCTCTCCCAGGTAGGGATAAAGATGGTGGTGGTTCACGGGGGTGGGCCACAGATCACCACAGCCATGAAGAGAGAAGGGATTGCCCCCACCTGGGTGGACGGACTGAGAGTTACCAATTCGCGCACCATGGAGCTGGTCCGGAGGGTGTTGGGAGGAGAGGTCAACGGGGAGATCGCCCGCCTTCTGGAGACCAGTGGCGCCAAGGCGGTGGGCCTGAACGGCGTGGACGCGGGCCTGTTCCGCTGTCGCCGGCTGGACAACCGCCTGGGAAGGGTTGGTGATCTGGTCGAGGTGAATCCGGCACTGGTTGAATTCCTCCTGGACGGGGGGATGACGCCGGTGGTGGCGCCGCTGGGGCTGGGTTTGGACGGTGAGGTTTACAACCTGAACGCCGATACCGTAGCTGGCGCCCTGGCCGCCGCTCTGGGAGCGCAAAAGCTGGTGTTCCTCACAAATGTGGAGGGGGTTTATCGCAATCCCAACGACGCATCCACGCTCATCTCGAAGATGACCCTGCCGGAGTTGGTGATGATGGTCGACCGCTTCCGAGGAGGGATGCTTCCCAAGTTGCGGGCGGTGGTGGAAGCCATGAAAGGCGGCGTCTCCCAGGCCCATGTTCTGGACGGTCGGATCCAGCACGCTCTGCTGTTGGAAATGTTCACGCCCGAGGGGATAGGAACCATGGTCATTCATCACGAAGGAGAGGAACAGTGAACTCAGAAGTTACGGCTTGGATCGAGAAGGCCGACCGCAAACTCATCCCCGCCTACGGTCGCACACCGGTGGTCTTCACCCGGGGACAGGGGGTCTGGCTGTTCGACCGGGATGGTAGGTCCTACCTGGACTGTCTCACCGGCCTGGCGGTGGTGGCGGTCGGACATGCCAACCCGAGGGTGGCGGAGGCCGCCCGCGCCCAGATGTCGGAGCTTGTTCACGTCTCCAACATCTTCTACACCGAGCCGATGGTGAGCCTGGCCGGACGACTGTCCGCTCTCTCCGGGCTGGACCGGGTGTTTTTCGCCAACTGCGGGGCTACCGTCAATGAGACGGCCATCAAGCTGGCGCGGAGGTACGCCCAGAAGCGGTACGGCGCGCACCGTTACGAAGTGATCTCTCTGCTGGACTCCTTCCACGGGCGCACCCTGGCCACTTTGGCCGCCACCGGCCAACCCTCCAAACAGGAGACCTTCGAGCCTCTCCCACCCGGGTTCTTTCAGGTCCCTCCCGGAGATATCGCCGCGCTGGGCCGCGCGGTGTCGGACCGCACCGCGGCGGTGATGATCGAGACCACCCAGGGCGAGGGGGGAGTGATTCCCCTGCCCGCCGACTTCCTCCAGGAGGTCAGGGAGATGTGCGACCGGAGAGGAGTCCTGTTGATCATCGATGACGTCCAGGCAGGCATGGGGCGCACAGGGCAGATGTTCTCCTGGCAGGGACTGGGTTTCGAGCCCGATATCGCCACGGTGGCCAAGGCCCTGGCCAACGGTCTGGCGATCGGCGCCTGCATGGCCCGAGAGGAGGTGGCCACCGCCTTCGGTCCCGGCGACCACGGCACCACCTTCGGCGGCGGCCCGGTTCCCTGCGCGGCGGCCCTGGCGGTTCTGGACGAGATTTCCGAGCGTGACCTGCTGACCAACTGCCTGGCGCGCTCCCGCCAATTGTCAGACGGCCTGGGAGCCCTGGATGGGGTGTTGGAAGTACGGGGACGGGGATTGCTGCTGGCGGCCGTTCTGGAAAGAGAATGGGCGGCGGAAACCACCCAGCGGGCATTGGATCTCGGGCTGGTGGTCAACAACGTACGGCCCGATGCAGTGCGCTTCGCCCCACCGCTCACCATCACCCCCGAAGAGACCGCCGAAGCGGTTTCCCGGTTCGGCGCGGCTCTGGCGGATTCGATCGCCGCGGAGGGTTGAAAGTGGGTTCAGCCGGTGCCCGGAGGCGGGCGTTACGCGGTCTGCTTGCTCGGGGAGGGGCCGGGGAGCAGGCAGAGTTGGCGAAGGGCCTGGCCGAGGAGGGGTTTGTGGTCAGCCAGTCCACCGTGTCGCGGGATCTGCGCTACCTGGGCGTGGTGAAAGACCTCGAGGGCCGCTATAGGCTGAACTCGGCCAACAACGAATCAGTAGAGCCCATGGACCCGGATCGAAAGCTGGGAAGGGTGATCAACTCCTACACACTGTCGATAGAAGCCTCCGCCAACCTGGTGGTGATGAGGACCTTCCCCGGCGCCGCCTCGGTGGTGGCCTCGGCTCTGGACGCTTCCCTGGAGACGGGAGAGGTCGGCAATGTACTGGGAACGGTGGCGGGTGACGACACCATCCTGGTGGTGGCTGCTCGACCATCCGGCGGCAGGAGTGTAAAGGAGCGACTGGAGCAGATCGGAGAGTTGACATGACAAAGGTGGTTCTCGCCTACTCGGGAGGCCTGGACACCTCGGTGATCCTGGCCTGGCTCCGCGAGGCGTACGACGCCGAGGTGATCACCTTCACGGCTGATGTCGGCCAGGGTGAGGAAGTGGCAGAAGCTCGCCAGAAGGCGCTCGACACCGGAGCGGTTGAAGCAGTGGTATCCGATCTGCGCCGGGAATTCGTTACGGAAGCGGTGTTTCCTGCCTTTCGGGCGGGGGCTCTGTACGAGGGGTATTACCTTCTCGGCACTTCTCTTGCTCGGCCGATAATCACCCAGGGAATGATTGAAGTGGCGCGACGCTTCGGGGCGGACGCCATCTCGCACGGCGCCACCGGCAAGGGCAACGATCAGGTCCGTTTCGAGCTTTCCGCCTATGCTCTGGAACCCGACATAGAGGTCATCGCTCCCTGGCGGGAGTGGGACTTGAAAGGGCGGGCTGATCTGGTGGAGTACGCCCGCACCCGGGGAATCTCCGTACCGGTCTCTCCCGAGAAGCCCTACTCGACCGACGCCAACCTGTTGCATATCTCCTATGAGGGGGGAATACTGGAGGATCCCTGGGCTTCCCCGCCCGAGGACATGTTCACTCTCACCGTCGATCCCCGCCTGGCCCCTGAAGAGCCCGAGGAGATAGTCGTTTCCATCGAGAAGGGAAACCCGGTGGCAGTCAACGGACAGCGCCTGGAGCCGGTGGCGCTGCTGGAGGAACTTAACCGCCTCGGTGGTCGGCATGGGTTAGGCAGGGTCGACATAGTGGAGAACCGCTTTGTCGGGATAAAGAGCCGGGGCGTATACGAGACCCCCGGAGGGACGATCCTGTTCCATGCCCTGCGGGCGGTCGAGTCCATCACCCTGGACCGGCAGGTGGCCCATCTCAGGGATGAATTGGCGCCCCGGTATTCGGAGATGGTCTACAACGGGTTCTGGTTCGCGCCGGAGCGGTACGCCCTGCAGACACTCTTTGACGAAATCGCCGAGTCGGTGACCGGCGAGGCGAGGCTTTCGCTGTTCAAGGGCACGGCGACAGTTCTGGGTCGGCGGGCGCCCTTCAGCCTCTACGACCCCGACCGGGCCACTTTCGAGGAGGACAAGGTCTATGACCAGGCGGATGCCGGCGGTTTCATAAGGATCAACTCCCTGCGAGTTCGCCCACCCACAGGTTCCGGAAAGGGGTGAGAGAGTGACCCTGTGGGAAGGGAGGCTGGGAGGCGTCCCCGCCTCCCAAATGTGGGACTTCACCGTGTCGACGGCCGACCGGCGGCTGTTGGCAGATGACATCGCGGGCTCCATAGCCCATGTGGCCATGCTCGGAGAAGTGGGGATCCTGTCCGAGCAGGAAACCGAGGCAATCACCGCAGGCCTGCGGACCCTATCAGAGGAGGCCACATCGGGCGCGTTCATCTTCAACGACGGCGACGAGGACGTGCATTCGGCAGTGGAACGCCGGCTGATAGAACTGGTGGGACCGGTGGGGGGCAAGCTTCACACCGGCCGGTCCCGCAACGACCAGGTGGCCCTGGACCTGATTCTCTACATGCGGCGGGGAGCGGCCCGCCACGCCGACGGACTGGCTCGGCTGGTGCTGGTCCTGGTGGACGCGGCGGAGCGGTTGGGACCCGAGGTGGTGGTCCCCTCCTACACCCATCTCCAGCAGGCTCAACCGACCCTTTTCGCACACCACCTGCTGGCCTACGGGCAGATGGCGACGCGGGACCGGCGCCGCTTTCTGGACTTGGCCGCCCGGCTGGACTGTTCTCCGCTCGGCGCGGGGGCGTCGGCCGGGTCGTCGTTGCCCCTGTCGCCGGAGAAAAGCGCATCGTTGCTTGGCATGTCCGCCGCCTTCGTCAACTCGCTGGACGCGGTCGGGTCCCGGGATCGGGCCGCCGAGTACGTGTGGTGCTGTGCCCGCGCCCTGGTTTCTCTTTCCCGGCTGGGAGAGGACCTGGTCTTGTGGTCCACCCGGGAGTTTGGTTGGGTCACCCTGGCGGATGAGTTCGCCACCGGGTCCTCGGCGCTGCCGCAGAAGAAGAATCCCGACATCGCCGAGTTGGTGCGGGGCAAGGCAGCCACCGCCATCGGATCCCTCACCGCGATGCTGGCCTTGGAGAAGGGCCTGCCCATGTCGTACAACCGCGACCTGCAAGAGGACAAGGAGCACCTTTTCCGGGTGGACGATGACCTGGCCGGGGCCACATCCGCTCTGGCCGGGTTGCTGGCGTCCGCCCGGTTTCACCCGCCACCACCCGCCCCGGAGACCGCGGCCCTGGATCTGGCCGAGGCGCTGGTGGGGAGGGGGGTGCCTTTCCGGGAAGCGCACCGGGTCACCGGGGCCATAACAGCCCGGCTGGCGGCGGAGAGTCGGGAGTTCTCGTCCCTCAGCTTCTCCGACCTTGCCAGGGCGCACCCCGGTTTCGAGCCTTCCGACCTGGACCTCCTGGATCCGGTTATCTCGGTGCAACGGAGAGCCACTCCCGGGGGAGGCAGCCCGGAAAGCGTGGCCGCCCAGATCGCCCAACTCCGCGCAGAGCTCTCCGGCGAGGAGTCGTAGACCTCCAAAGGACATCCAGGTGTAGGCCAGGGGACTCCAAACCGTAGAACACAGGGTCTCCAAACCTAGACTCGACGCCAGCCGATGGAAGCCCGGTCCTAACTCGAGTGAAGGGATATCTTGGCGAACCGACCCAGTCTTGCCGCGCCCACGCGACCGCCGCTATGGCGGAATGCCACCTTTCTCAAATGGGCCGCCCAGATCGGAGTGCTGTTCGGCGTGCTTGCCCTGGGATCGGTGTTGATCGGCGAGGCGACAGCCAACATGAGAGCCCAGGGGCTGTCACTCGACTGGGATCTCCTGACTGATCCCCCCGGCATCCAACTGGGTGAAGGAATCTTTATCAAGCCGAGCACCGGGCTGGAGGCGTTTTACACCGGGGCGGTCAATATGCTGCGTGTCGCCCTGTCCGGGATCGTGGCCGCCACCGTGGTAGGAGCAATAGTGGGAATCGCCAGGCTTTCCTCCAACTGGCTGGCGTCGAGACTGGCCACGGTGTTCGTGGAGAGCCTTCGCAACATCCCGGTTCTGGTGCAGGTCGTGTTCTGGTTCTTCCTTGCATCGACCCTCTTTCCCATCCTGGAGGCAGACAGTTCGGGGCCTATTCCCGGAGTCCTCCTGGTAAGTCGCAAAGGAGTGTCCTTCGCCTGGCCCTTCCCACAGGAGACCTTCTGGCAGTGGGGGGCGTTCCTGGTGGTTGGCCTGCTCACCGCCCGCTGGGCCTACCGCACCCGGATGCGACGAGCAGAGGCGTTGGGAGAGGACACCCGGCCGGGGACCTGGGCATTGTTGGCCTTCCTGGCATGGGCGGTATTGGGCTGGTTCGCCCATCCCCTGGCCGGCGCCCTCGGGTGGTTGTTCATGTTGTTGGCAGCCTCGGTGGGAGCCGTACCGGTGTCGGTCTACCAGGTCGTCCTGGCCTTGGTCTCCCTTTACCTGGGATGGCGTTGGATCCATCGCTTCCTCGAGTCCAGGCGAAGTCCGGCGGGACTGGCCAAACTCACCGATGACGACTATTTCCGGATGATCCTGGCCGGAGCGCTGGGTGCGGGGGGAGCGGCGGTTCTGATGCTGCTTCCGGCCGCGACCGAGGTGGGGACCAACGTGCTCCAATACCTGCTGGAGTTCTGTGATCAGAAGTTCGATTTTCTCCGCTCCGGGGCGCCGCTGGCTATGGGCTCCCCCTCGGTTGAGGTGCCGGGTCGTTTTCCGCAGATCGCCGGCACCGGTTTGACCATGACTCCCTCCTTCTTCGGGATCTGGATGGGGGTGACTCTCTATACTGCATCGTTCATCGCCGAGATCGTTCGAGGGGGGATCCTGTCGGTGCCCAAGGGCCAGAGCGAGGCCGGTTATGCCCTGGGCCTGCGACGGGGACAACTCCTGCGCATGGTGATCCTTCCCCAGGCCTTCCGGGTGATACTCCCTCCGCTGGGCAACCAGTACCTGAACCTCTCGAAGAACACCTCCCTCGGGATAGCGGTGGCGTTCCCGGAGATGGTTCAGGTGGGACAGACCATGTTCAACCAGACCGGGGACACCATCCAGGTGATCCTGATCTGGATGGCCTTCTATCTGAGCATCAGCCTGCTGATTTCGGTGCTGATCAACTACTACAACCGGCGTGCCCAACTGGTGGAGAGGTAGATGAGCGCCGAGTCCTTCGATCTTCCCCTGCAGCCGGAGCCTCCACCCAAGGTACACCGGATCGGGTGGCTGGACTGGGCTCGCAAGAACCTCTTCAACTCGGTGTTCAACGGAACACTGACGATGGTGCTGACCGCTGGACTGTTGCTCTTGATCCTGGCGTTACTGCGTTTCGTCTTCAGTCCCGATCGCCGATGGGAAGTGATGCCCCCCAACGCCGCCAACTACGTGGTGGAGGCCTACCCCCGGGAGGACCTGGCCAACATGTGGTTGTCGCTGTGGATAATCGCCGCGTTGGCGGGAGTCTCCACCGCCTCATGGGGGATGGGGGGACAGGTTTCGGTGATCAAGGTGGTGGCTGCTGTAAGAGCGATAGGGGCCACTGCGTTGGTGGTGGGGGTGCTTTCATTGTGGTCTCCCGCCGGGGGCGCCACCCAGACGGTCCTGGTGTGGGGAGGTGCGGCGCTTTTCGGGGTGGGAGTGGGGGCCACGCGCCTGGTGCAGGAGGAGAGAGGGGTCTCGGTAGCGAGGGTGCTGGCGATCGTGGGCGCCCTGCTGGTGGGCTTGGTGTGGTACATGCCGCTCGAGTCCGGCACCACCTGGCCCCTGACGATTACCGCATTGGTGGTGGTGGCGTTTCACTGGGTAGGGAAGCTCGTGGGGCAGTGGCTGTCCGCCCGGTTGATGAAGAGGGTGATCACTGTCCTGTGGGTGCTGTCCTTCCCGGTTATCTACCTGCACATCCAGCGCAATCCCTCCTTGGTCTGGGGAGAGGTGACGTCCTGGTTGCCGTGGGCGGGCCTTCTGATCGCAGCCGGGCCCGCGGTGATCTGGGTCGTGAGCCGGGCGGGACGGGAACAGGCGGCCGGGGTGAACTTCCTTCTGGGCGGGGTCTCGATCTATTCCTGGGTCATCCAGTGGCCGATGGCTATCCGGGTTCTGTTCTTGCTGCTGACGCTCTTTTCCCTGGCCACCCCCACGTTCGCGGCCAGTCCCAGGGCGCGAAGGGCCTTCTACTGGACGTGGCTGGCCGGAGGGCTGTGCACACTTTACTTTTTCCTGATGGGCATCGGCTCGACCGATCTCGCTACCCGTGGGCACTTCCTGGGCGGGATCAACCTCACCATCCTGCTGGCGGTGGGGGGCACGGCGCTCTCCTTCCCTCTGGGGGTGATGCTGGCTCTGGGGCGCACCTCGTCCATGCCGATCTTCCGGATTCTCTCCATCGTCTACATTGAGGTGGTGAGGGGAGTTCCCCTCATTACCGTGCTGTTCTTCGGAGATAAGGTGATTCCCCGGTTCCTGCCGCCGGGACTCGACTTCGCCGGGGAGGCCAAAGCGCTCCTGGCCATAACCGCCTTCTCTGCGGCCTACCTTGCCGAGAACGTCAGGGGAGGGCTGCAAGCCGTCTCGAAGGGCCAAACCGAGGCCTCCCGGGCGTTGGGTATGACCACGGCCCAGATGACCATGCTCATCACTCTCCCGCAGGCATTGCGGGTTGTCATTCCGGCGCTGGTCGGCCAAGCCATTGCTCTTTTCAAGGACACATCACTGGTGGCGATCATCGGGCTGGCGGACTTTTTGAGGGTGGCGCGCGATATCGTGCCCAACCAGCCCGACTCTTTGGGGAGCATTCTGGAGAACCTGCTCCTGGCGGCGTTGGTGTATTGGATTTTTGCTTTTAGCTTCAGTCGGGCCAGCCTGCGACTGGAGAGACGATTGGGCGTGGGCACCCGGTAATCGAAAGGGAGTAATAGATGGAAAACGGAGCAGCCAATCCGATCATCGTCTGTGAGAACGTGAAGAAGTGGTTCGGGGACTTCCAGGCCCTCCGGGGAGTCACCACTTCCGTCGCGGAAGGGGAGGTAGTGGTGGTCATCGGTCCGTCAGGCTCGGGCAAGTCGACCTTCATCCGCTGCATCAATCGTCTGGAGCAGCACCAGGAGGGCCGGATCGTGGTGGCCGGGATCGAACTGACTTCCGATGTTCGCAACATCGAGCGGATCCGGTCGGAGGTGGGGATGGTCTTCCAGCAGTTCAACCTCTTTCCGCACCTCACCGTGATGCAGAACATCACCCTTGCACAGGTATGGGTTCGCAAGCGTTCAAGGTCGGATGCCGAGGAGCGCGCCATGGCTCTTTTGGAGCGGGTGGGGATCCCCGAACAGGCTGCCAAGTATCCCGGCCAGCTTTCGGGCGGCCAGCAGCAGCGGGTGGCCATCGCCCGTTCCCTGGCCATGGATCCCAAGATCATGCTGTTCGACGAGCCGACTTCGGCTCTCGATCCCGAGATGATCAAAGAGGTGCTGGAGGTGATGCAGGAACTCGCCGGGACCGGGATGACCATTGTGGCCGTCACCCACGAGATGGGTTTCGCCCGGGAAGTCGCCAACCGCGTCGTGTTGTTCGACGAGGGCCAGATAGTTGAAGAGGGTCCGCCCGCCGAGTTCTTCGCCAACCCCCGCCATCCCCGCACGAAGATGTTCCTGAGCCAGATCCTCAGTCACTGACCGCCCCACGGGCTGTTTTGTAGTTGCTTCTATGTGCGGGGGAGGGGGCGCGGTTTATTTTCTTTGTTTGGCTGGGTGTAGCTTTCTGCGGCGTTGCCGGTTCTGGTGGTTGACGCGGGGTGGGCGTGTCTGTTTGGTGGGTGGTGGGCGTAGTCGGTAGGCGCCGGTGGTGGTTTGTTCGACCTGCCAGTCTCGGTCATGGACGTTGTGGTGGCATCGGGAGCAGAGCAGGCACATATTGTCGAGGTTGGTGGGTCCTCCGTCCTGCCAGTGGACAATGTGGTGGGACTGGCACCAGGCGGCTTTGGCGCCACATCCTATGCATGCTCGGTCGCGGGCGATGAGAGCGGCGCGCTGGGTGGGACTGGCTTTCCGCCTGGCCATGCCCAGGTCCATCGGCACCGACAGTCCCCGGAAGATAGCGGGGAGGATCCGCGCGTCGCAGGCCAGTCGTTTCAGTTCTGAGGCGGGTATCGGAGTGCCGTTCTCCAGGCGAGCGTTCCCCAGTTGTTGACTCACCACGTCGTAGTCGGCGATCACCAACAATTTCACGTCCTGGGACGGTCCGTCTTTGTCCCCTCCGGGGCGGGCGAGCAACAGAGCAAGGGCGTCGGCCATTCTCTGCCCCGGCGTGGCCCGGTTCTGAGGGTCTTCTTCCCGCCACAGTTCGTTCATCTTCTTGGACAACGCTGTCTCGATCCGTGCTCCTGTGATCGGGTCGAACCTCCCATAGAGCACGGTCATCCCATCCTCTAGGGCGGTTCTGATCCTGGCGAACCTCTGCGACCGTTGATGCTCCAACCTCGACACCCCGTCATCTGCGGAGCGTTGCCGTTCGTGTTTGCGGACCGTGGCCGCGAACTTGTCAGGAGACTGGCTGCGGGCGTCGTCTAACAACTCGGTCTCCTCAATGAATCCCCGCTGGCTCGCATTAGCCAGGATCCGTGCGTTGTCGTATGGGATGTCCCCCTCCCGCAGCCCCTTGGACGTCTCGGGTAGTTTCTCGAGTGCCCGAGCGGTTTCTATTTCCGAGCGTGCCTGGCGGCGGGGTTTCTTGCCCCTCTCCCGCAGATCGTTCTCGGTGAGCTCGGTCCCCGCCCGGCGGCTCAGTTCGGCTAGGGCCTCGGCGCGGATCCCCGCCAGTTGGTTGTCCCCACGGATAGTGGACTGTACCCGATCCCGAAGCTCTTTCACCGTGGCCTCACCCACCGAAAGAGACGGGCCCAGCACCCTCACCCGGTTGGCGACCTCTCGGTTCACTATGGTCGTGTTCATAGCTAACAGTATGCCCCGGGGGTGTGACAAAACACCTCTACATATTACGAAGTTGGCAAGACAAACACTAAACCCTGGCGCCCGAACCGAAACCGTCCGCACTCCAACCCCACCCCCAATAATCAACATAAGCGCGAAAAAACAAGGGTCCCCCTTTGGGCTTCCCTCCCCCACCACCACCTATCCAGGGTCCAACCAGCTCAGCACAGCCCAGAACCGAGGCCGTGGAGAGGACCGGGTTGATCCTTCGATGCGGTCCGGACGACGCCGGAACGGACCGTCTCAGTGCTTGGCTCCTACCAACATGAACTACCACTGGGACAAATTCAACCCCCGGCCACAGACCTTTTTTCACAACCTGAGATCGGCCATCCTGTCTCCGGGTCGCGACGGACCCTGACTTGCCAACCTCCAAGAGGCATCCCTCCTTGGCGTGGGCAGAAGAGGCTGGCTTTATGGGGTTTTTATCACACCTTTGGCAGGCTGTCCTTACGGTGCCTAGGAGAGAAAACCCGAAGGGCATATCATCCCGGGGACTGTAGACTATACATTTTGTAAAGCTAGGAGGCGGAGTGATACCGAAGCCGACTATCAGAGAGGGGAGAAGATGAGCGAACCTATCAAGGGCTACATGGTCCGCGGCAAGAAGCGAGCGCCCAAAACCTATCCGACCGGACGGGTTTGCATCCACCAAGGGTGCAACGTGAAGCTGAACCGCTACAACCGTCGCGAGTACTGCTACAACCACGCCCCCATCCGCTACCCGAGGGTCCGGGGAAGGGTTCTTCCCGAGAACGCCTGAACCGTTCCAACACTGACAGCGTGAGGGCGGTCCCGATCCACCCGGGGCCGCCCTCAGCTATCTTCGGAAGGTTGTTACTCGTTGCTGCCCGCCGCCGCTTTTTTGGCGATTTCCGCCACAACGTCCGCGTTGGCCAGAGTCGTGACGTCCCCCAGTTGACGCTGCTCGGAGATGTCCTGGAGCAATCTGCGCATGATCTTCCCTGACCGGGTCTTGGGCAGGTCGTCGGTGAAGACGATCGACTTGGGACGGGCAATCGGGCCGATCACCCTCCTCACATGGTTCCGCAACTCCTCCAGCAGTAGGTCGTCCCCGCTGCGGGTTCCCCTGAGGGTCACGAAGGCGGCGATGGCCTGTCCGGTTATCTCGTCCTTGCGGCCCACCACGGCTGCCTCGGCGACGGCCTGGTGGGAGACAAGAGCCGATTCGACCTCGGTGGTGGAGATGTTGTGTCCCGAGACCAGCATGATGTCGTCCACCCGGCCCAGCAACCAGTAATAGCCGTCGTCGTCCCGCTTGCAGCCGTCCCCGGGGAAGTAACGGCCGGGGAACCGGGACCAGTAAGTGTCGATGTAGCGCTGGGGGTCCCCGTAGATGGTGCGCGCCATGGACGGCCAGGGTCGGTTGATCACCAGGTAACCGCCTCCGCCCAATGGAACCGGGTTTCCGTCATCGTCCACCACGTCGGCGGAGATGCCCGGGAAGGGGAAGGTGGCCGAACCGGGCTTGGTGGTGACCACCCCCGGCAG
>JAAXHN010000027.1:39561-40443 GCA_012270885.1 Acidimicrobiia bacterium
ATGGTCACCCCGTACTCCGCCACGATCGACCACAGCCTGTCCAGGTCGGGATGGTTGGGCGCTCCTTCGTACATGACGCTGGTGGCCCGGTTGCCAAGGGGCCCGTAAACGATGTAGGAGTGTCCGGTCACCCACCCGATGTCCGCCGCGCACCAATAGATGTCATCGTCCGGCTTCAGATCGAAGACGTAGGAGTGGGTGGTCATCACTGAGGTGAGATACCCCCCCTGGGTGTGAACGATTCCCTTGGGACGTCCGGTGGTGCCCGATGTGTACAGGATGTAGAGGGGATGTTCCGCCTCGAGGCGAGCCGGCTCGAATTCGTCGGGCTGTCCCTCGGTAACGTCGTGCCACCAGTGGTCTCTCCCCGCCGCCATAGTCACCGGTGTTTCGGTCCTCTTCACCACCACCACCGAGGCCACATCGGGACACCGCTCCAGTGCCACGTCGGTGTTTTCCTTGAGTGGCACTACGCCGCCGCCTCTCCAGGATCCGTCCTGGGTTATGACGGTCCGGGCATCGGCGTCCAGGATCCGATCTGCCAGGGAGTCGGAGGAGAACCCACCGAACACCACCGAGTGGACGGCGCCGATCCGGGCACAGGCGAGCATGGCGACCGGCAGTTCGGGAATCATCCCCATGTAGATGGCCACCCGGTCTCCCTTTTGGACCCCCAGTGCCACCAGGGCGTTCGCAAAACGGCAGACCTGTGTGTAGAGGTCCCGGTAACTGATGGTGAGGGTGTCTCCCGGCTCGCCGATCCAGTGATAGGCAACCTGGTCCCCGTGCTCCGCCAGGTGGCGGTCCAGACAGTTGTAGGAGAGATTCAGTTCCCCGTCTTCGAACCACTTGAAGAAGGGAGGGTTGTCGTCGTTGAGCACC
>JAAXHN010000028.1 GCA_012270885.1 Acidimicrobiia bacterium
AGACCAGTTGGCCGCCATCATGATCACTTATCCATCCACCCATGGAGTATTCGAAGAGAGTGTGGGACAGGTGTGTGAAATGATCCACGCCGCCGGGGGTCAGGTGTATGTGGACGGCGCCAATCTCAACGCCCTGGTTGGACTGGCGCAGCCGGGCAGGTTCGGCGCCGACGTCTCACACCTCAACCTCCACAAGACCTTTACTATCCCGCACGGGGGAGGGGGACCGGGAGTGGGGCCGGTGGCAGTCGGCGCGCACCTGGCTCCATATCTCCCCAACCACTCCCTGCAGAGCGCCGCGGGTCCCTCCACCGGGATCGGTCCCATTTCGGCCGCTCCCTGGGGATCGGCCGGGATCCTGCCCATCCCGTGGATGTACATGAGGATGATGGGCCCCGACGGGCTGAAGCGGGCTACGGAGATCGCCATCCTGGCAGCCAACTACCTGACCACCCGTTTGTCGGCTCACTACCGGATTCTGTACGTGGGAGAACAAGGCAGGGTGGCGCACGAGGTGATCGTCGACCTGAGAGAGTTCGGGGACTCGGCCGGAGTGAGCGCCGAGGACGTCGCCAAACGCCTGACCGACTACGGATTCCATGCCCCCACCCTCAGCTTCCCGGTGCCCGGCACCCTCATGATCGAGCCCACCGAATCCGAGCCACTGGCGGAACTTGACCGCTTCTGCGATGCGATGCATTCCATCCGCGAAGAGATCCGGCGGATAGAGAACGGGGAGTGGCCGCGGGACGACAACCCCCTCCACCATGCCCCCCACACGTCCCGAGTGGTGACCGCCGACACCTGGAACCGCGCCTATCCCCGCTCGGTGGCGGCATACCCCGGAGCAGGCCAAGGCCAGGACAAGTACTGGTCGCCGGTTGGTCGGGTGGATTCGGTGGAGGGCGATCGCAATCTCCAGTGCTCCTGTCCTCCCCTCGAGTCCTACATGGATGACTGAGCGGCGGACGCTACACTATCCCTGAACGGGGGTTAGGGAGAGAACCAAAGGGAGGAGTGCTGTGCTCTCGTCGTACAAACGTACGAGTATGTCACGCTTTCGTCAATACAATGGAGCCTGAAGGTCTGTGTGAAGGGACAAGGACGGGTTGATGCCTAACAACACTAAGGAATTGGAGAGCCTGGTAACCAAGGCTCAAGAGGCAACCCGCAACCTCGAAAGCGCGGAACTGCGCAAAGTTGCCTTCGAGCAGGTGCTCGATCACCTTCTGGCAAACTACGGGCATGAGGCAGTAGCCGACCCCAATCTTAAGGTCTCTCCCGGGAGACTGGGAACAGAATCGGAACCGGCTGACGGCGTATTGGCCAGCGAGCAACAGCGCATAGACGCTTTGGCCCGCTACTTCAAGATCTCCCCTGACGAGGTGCAACACCTTTTCGACGCAACTGAAGAGCAGCCCAACCTAGTGGTCTCGACGAAACAACTCGCCAGCTCTAAGGCCCAAGCAGCCAGGGAGATAGCGCTACTCGTTACAGGAGCATTGACGGCGCTCGGTTTAGAGACCACGACGTCCCATGTCAGAGATGTCGCCGATGACTATGGCAAATACGACAATGCGAATTTCATGACAACTCTGACAAATATGGTTGAGATTTCCGTCCTGGGTAAACGCAGATCACAGAATCGGATCATACGCATGAAGGTGGCCGGCGTCGAAGCGGCACAAGATCTTGCCACGAGAATCGTCAATTGAAAGGCGTGAATGCCGGGAGGGGCGGGTACAACGGGCCTCCGGCGGACAAGGCTCCCCCGAGACCTACAACGCTCGTGTTATCTCTCGAGAATCTTCATGCGGAAGTCGGCATCGCCGACCGCCTCTTCAGGGACGGGCACTACGACGACGCAGTGCGAAAAGCATCACAACGGTTCGTCAATCGAGTACAGGAATTAGCCGATCGTCCAGACCTCGACGGGATCGGTCTGATGAACCACTCCTTTTCGGAGAGCTCCCCCATCCTCGAATTCAGTGCTCGCGAGACCGTGATCGAACGTGATGAGCATAACGGCTACAGATTCCTTGCGGTTGGCCTCACCCAAGCACTGCGGAACGTCGTCACGCACCATGACAACTACGGCTTGGGCCTTTCAACGGCAATGGAGTGGTTGGCATTCATAAGCGCTATGCATCGCCGCCTCGATCAAGCTCAACAAATCACGCAAGCAGCTTCCTGATACCCTCCCGCAGGGCAGTAGGATTGAGTGATTCCTGAGAGGATCCCCGCATCGATCGTGTACCGCGCCGACTGGCCGCTCCTGTCATCCATCCCAGCGCATTCATAGCCTCCACGGCCCGGGTTTTCGGCGACGTGGTGGTGGAAGCCGAGGCGGTGGTGATGTTCGGCGTGGTGATCCGGGCGGAGACGGATCGGATAGTGATAGGGGAGGAGACCAACATCCAGGACAACTCGGTTGTCCACACCGATCGGGGCTTTCCGGCCATCTTGGGTCGCCGCATCAGCATCGGCCATTCAGCGATCATCCACGGCGCGGTTATCGGCGATCACTGCCTGGTGGGAATGGGCGCGATTGCTCTCAACGGCGCGGTGATGGGAGAGGGCTCGTGGTTGGCGGCCGGCTCCGTGCTGCCGGAGAGGAAAGAGATACCTCCCTGGACGATCGCGGTGGGAACCCCCGCCCGCCCGCTCCGGGAACTCCGGCCCCAGGAAATCGAGCGGGCCGAGATGGGAGTGGAGGAGTACCTGACCCTGGGCACAACCTACCGGCGGCTGGAGGGTTAGGAACCCCCTGGCCGCGGGTTCTGGACATCCTGTGGGGCCGACGCCGCGGTTCTGTCGACCCGCTAGCCGACTGCCATTTCCAGCACCCCGAAATCGCCGCCGGCATGGTCGCGAAGTTGGTCGGGCCGACCCGCCAGGATGGGAAAGGTCCCGAAATGCATCGGGATCACCGTCTCGACCCCCAGCAGCCGGGCTGCTTTGGCCGCCGAGCGGGGGTCCATAGTGAAGTGTCCGCCGATCGGAAGACATGCAATGGTCGGTTCCCACAAATCGCCGATCAGGCTCATGTCCCCGAACACGTCGGTATCTCCGGCGTGGTAGATGGTGGGTCCGTCTGGGAAGTTGAGTACCCAGCCTCCCGGTGAACCACCGGTGGGCATCCTTTCGTCCCCGTAGATGCCCGAAGAGTGAACGGCATGAACGAAAGTAGCCTCCACTCCACCTGGCGCGGTGACCGTCCCTCCCTTGTTGAGACCGATCGTCTGCTCATCGCCCAAGCCCTGCCACATCAACCAGTTCTTGATCTCAAAGATGGAGAAGACCGCAGCCCCGGCAGATCCCGCTATATCCACCACATCGCCGATGTGATCGGCGTGACCGTGGGTGATGAAGACCGCGTCAACTTCTTCCGGACTCATTTCCTCTGGAGGGCAGAGTGGATTGCCGTTGAGGAAAGGGTCGATCAAAAGGGTGGTTCCGTCATCCAGACGGAACCGGAACGCAGCGTGTCCGAGCCAGGTGATCTCCAAGCCTTCGTGTTGCATGTTTCTCCTTCGGTCCGGTCACCTCAACATTAGTAGCGGATATCCCGTTGGCTAACGAACGGTCGTTTGTTACAATTAGCGTCGTGAGCGCCCAACATCCCGGAAGAGCCCGCTTCGAGGCCCTCCTGGCCGCCGAAGAGAAGGTGGAGCCTGCCGACTGGATGCCCGAGGGCTATCGCAAGACCCTCATCCGCCAGATCGCCCAGCATGCCCACTCGGAGGTGATCGGGATGCAGCCCGAAGGCAACTGGATTAGCCGGGCTCCCACCCTCAAACGTAAAGCCATCCTGATGGCCAAGGTCCAGGATGAGGCAGGTCACGGCCTGTATCTCTACTCGGCCGCCGAGACCCTCGGCATCACCCGCGACGAGATGGTGCGCCTCCTCCACGAGGGGAAGCAAAAGTATTCCTCGATCTTCAATTACCCCACGCTGAGCTGGGCCGACATCGGGTGCATAGGATGGCTGGTGGACGGGGCGGCCATCACCAACCAGGTGATGCTCACCCGCTGTTCCTTCGGACCCTACGCGCGAGGAATGGTCCGGATCTGCAAGGAAGAGTCCTTTCACCAGCGCCAAGGCTTTCAGATCATGGAGACCCTCTGCCGGGGGAGCGCCGAGCAGCGGGAAATGGCCCAGGACGGGCTGGGCAGATGGTGGTGGCCCTCCCTGATGATGTTCGGACCCCACGACTCCGACTCCACCCACAGCGACCAGTCCATGGCTTGGAAGATCAAGCGTGTCTCCAACGACGACCTGCGGCAACAGTTCGTGGACATGACCGTGCCGCAGGCCGACTATCTGGGACTAACCGTTCCCGATCCGGAGCTTCGCTGGAATCCCGAGCGGGGACACTATGACTTCGGAGAGATCGACTGGGATGAGTTCTGGGCCGTCGTCCGCGGCAACGGTCCGATGAACCGGGAGAGGATCGCCCACAAACGGGCCGCATGGTACGACGGGGCCTGGGTGAGGAAAGCCGCTTCGGCCTATGCGGCCCGCCATACGGGACAGGTGGGGTGATGACATACTCGGTTCCACGCCTGCCCGAAGAACCCGACCCCGACTTACGGTCGAAGGGTTCCCGCCGCGTCTCCGGATGGCTTCTGTGGGAGGTGTTCATCAGGCCGCGCCGCGGTTTGCACCACGTACATGCGGGCAGCCTTCACGCTCCCGATGGGGAGATTGCTCTCCAGTCCGCCCGGGACGTTTACACCCGCCGCGGGGAGGGAGTGAGTCTATGGGTGGTGCCCTCGTCGGAGATCACCTCCTCGGACGCCGCCGACGCCGCCTCCCTGTTTGACCCCACCTCGGAGAAGCCCTTCCGGGACGCCACCTTCTATCAGGTCCCCGATGAGGTCGAGTGGCTGTGACCTCCCGGTCGGAAACCGCAACGAGCTGCCACCGGGAAGAGCACCGCCAGCTCCTGTTTCGCTACGTCCTTGCCCACGCCGACGACAACCTGATTCTCGCCCAGCGGCTCTCGGGATGGATCTCGCGCGCTCCCGACCTGGAAGAGGACATCGCCATGGCCAACATTGCCTTAGACCTTCTGGGTAGGGCGCGGATGCTGCTCGACTACGCCGGGCAACTGGAGGGGCGGGACCGCTCGGAGGATGATCTGGCCATGTTCCGCTCGGAGAGGGAGTTCACAAATCTGCTGTTGGTGGAACAGCCCAACGGCGACTTCGCCCACACCATGGTTCGCCAATTCCTCTACGACGCATACCAGACGGCACTGTGGAAGAGTCTCTGCGGTTCGGCGGACGCGACCCTGGCCGGGATCGCCGGAAAGGCCATCAAGGAAGCCCGCTATCACCTCAGACACTCGGGCACCTGGCTGCTGCGCCTGGGAAGGGGAACCGAGGAGAGCCATCGGCGGACTCAACGGGCCCTGGAGGGGCTGTGGCGTTTCACCGCCGAGATGTTCGAGACCAGCGAGACCGACCGGAAGCTGGCCGGCGCCGGGTTGGGCGTGGAACCGGCCGGGTTGCAGCCGGGGTGGGAACGGGGGGTGGAGAAGGTATTCTGCGAAGCCGGACTGCAGATTCCCAACGATCGCTTCGCACGGTCGGGAGGACGTTCGGGATTCCACACCGAGCACCTCGGGTTAATGCTGGCCGAGATGCAGTGGATGCAACGCGCCTATCCGGGGATGCAGTGGTGACCGGACCGCCAATTATCAAGGACCTGGTGGGGGCGGTGCCAGATCCCGAACTCCCGTGGGTGACAATTGCCGAACTCGGTGTGCTGCGGGGCGCCCGGATATCGGGGGAGCGGGCGGTGGTAGAGGTCACTCCCACCTGGTCGGGGTGTCCGGCTATTGACGCTATTACCGATTCCATCAGAGCGGTGTTGACAGAGGCGGGCTTCGGCCTGGAACAGATCGAGATACACACCACCTACAGCCCAGCCTGGACCACTGACGACATCACCCACGACGGACTGCGAAAGCTCGCCCAAGCCGGCATCGCTCCCCCCCGGAGACCTGCCGAGGATCCCCAGGGCGCCACCCGGTGTCCGCTGTGCGACTCCTCGGGGGTGCGGCCGGTAAGCGAGTTCGGCGCCACTCCCTGCAAGGCGCTCATGGTCTGTAACGCCTGCCTCGAACCGTTCGACCGCTTCAAGGAACTATGATGGCGGCCCCTCCGGTCTTCCATAGGCTCAGGGTGGCCGAGGTCAAACGCGAGACCACCGAGTCGGTGGCGGTGACCTTCGATGTCCCCTCCGGGTTGGCGAGCGACTTCCGGTATCTGCCCGGCCAGCATGTCACGGTGCGGGCGGAAGTCGACGGGGAGGATGTTCGGCGGAGCTACTCGATCTGCGCCGACGCCGTAGCCGGAGAGCTCCGCGTCGGGATCAAGCAACTCCAAGGAGGTAAATTCTCCACCTACGCCAACACCAGCCTGTCAGAAGGCGACTTCCTGGATGTGATGCCGCCGGTTGGAGAGTTCACCATCCAGCCGGATCCCGATTCCAGCCACCACTATGCAGCGGTTGCGGCGGGAAGCGGCATCACTCCGGTTTTGTCCCTGGTCGCCACCACCCTCCGGGCGGAACCGGGATGTTCCTGGACCCTGCTCCTGGGGAACCGCTCATCGGCCTCGATCATGTTCATGGAAGACCTGGCGGCTCTCAAAGACCGCTACGCCCACCGTTTTCACCTGATCCACGTGCTCAGCCAGGAGCAACAGTCCTCGCCACTCCTGAGCGGGCGGATCGATGGCTCCCGCCTGGAAGCGATCTTCGCGGTCCTGGTGAACCCCGACACGGTGGACCGCTGGTTCCTATGCGGACCCTATGAAATGGTCATCTCGGCCCGAGATACCCTGGAGGATCGAGGAGTCCCGCCTGGTCACATTCTGGACGAACTGTTCTTCGCCGGGCCGCCCCCTGTCCCCGAGCGGGGCGCGGACGAGAACGCGCAACCCGATGAGGATAGGGTGACACTCACCTTCACCCTGGGCGGGCGGACCTCTACGGTCCGGATGTCCCCCCAAGCCCGACTTCTGGACACGGCCCTCACCGTCCGCCATGAGTTGCCCTGGTCATGCCGGGGGGGGATGTGCGCCTCCTGCAAAGCAAAGGTGATAGAGGGGGAGGTGGCCATGGAGCACAACTACGCACTGGTGGCCGAGGACTTGGAAGCAGGCTACGTGCTGACCTGCCAGGCCGTTCCGCTGACCGAGCGGGTCACCGTGGATTACGACCGACGATGAGCGGTCAGGTCCGGCATAGCCGCGAGAGCGTGATCCAGGCCGCCGGTAAACTGTTCGCTCTCCGCGGATACCACAGCACCTCGATGAAGGACCTGGGAGACGAACTCGGGCTTCTCAAGTCCTCCATCTACTCCCATGTCTCATCGAAGGAGGACCTACTGCTCGAGGTGGTGAGAAGAGGCGAGCGGCTCTTCAACGAGTCCGCCCAAAGAGCCCTGGACGCCTCGAGCGACGACACCGGAAGGCTTCGGGCCCTGATCCGGGGACATCTCGAGGTCATCCTGGACCATCGCGATGAGGCCAGCACCTTTCTCAACGAAGCCCGTGCGCTGGAGGAACCCTATCGCGAGGCGGTGATCGCAGCCCGCGATCGCTACGAGGCAATATTCCGCCAGGCAATTGGAGAGAGGGTCGCCGCAGGTGAGTTCGATAGGCGGGTGGACCCGGTGATGGCCGGCATCTTCATTCTTTCCATACTCAACTCTGTGGGTCGCTGGTACCGACCCGATGGCGCGCTGGACCTCGAAGACCTCACAGAACAGATCTGGGATTTCGTGAGTTCGGGATTGCTCCAAACGGCCGGAGGCGCCGACCTGCAGGCCGCCGGTCCTCAGCGGTAGGCCATCTCCCGCCGGAACTTCTTCCAGTCCGAGAGCTTCACCGACCATAGCGCATCGGTGATGATCTGCAACACACCCTGGGCCGTCAGCAGCCAAGCGGCCCATGAGGGAAAGTCCCCGGACAGAACCAGTCCCAGCAGCACGAAGGGAACCACTTTGGTGACGAGCGCCCCTGAGGCGTGCATCCAGGCCCTGGACCGGGGGCCGGCTCGCAGATAGGTGTTGTAGTCCACCTTCACTCCTGGCTGTGGCCTGCCCAGCGATCCCACGAACCAATGCGTGAACCGGATGCCCGCCATCGTTCCCACCGCCAGATGCCCAAGGCCGTGGGTGGTCGTCACCAGCAGCCCGCCTCCTCCCCCCAACATCACCAACCCGTTCCAAGGATCGGGAAGGTCGAAGGACCAGGCGACCAAGACCACGCCTGCCAACGTGGCTAGGACCATCAGCGCAGTGCCTACCCCGACGCCCACCGAGAAGACGGCCCATCCCAGGAAAGCACGGCGGTCGACTTCGGCGATCCGGGGAGCATATCGATCGATCAAATCGGGATTGCGCTTGACCGTGCTGACCGCCTTCCAAAATCCGGTGCCCGCCAATCCCTTACCCTCCGCCACGGCCTGCTCGGAGGCAGACAGGGCCTCTTCCAAATGCTCAGTTCTCATGCCACTCCTCCTCTCGCCCATAGGGGGATACCGGTCCTCGGCTCTCTGATCGCCGTGCCATGGTCGGTCCGTGAATTGCCACCGTGTCTCGCTTCGGGAAATTGTACCCACTACATCTAACATCCCTCTTTGTATGTCCTGGGGGTCCGCGTAATTGACCGCTGAACTGGACCTGCTCACCGGAGTGTTCCTGGTACTGGCCGGCTTCGCAACCGCCTTCATCAACGTCATGGCCGGCGGAGGATCGGCTGTGAGCTTGATAGTCCTCGAACCGCTGCTGGGGGCCAACGTCGCTAACGCCACCAACCGGGTGGCCATCGCCTTCGCCAACATCCTGGGAACCGCCAACTTCGCACGCAAGCAGTTAGTTCCCTGGAAGGTGTCTTTCAGCCTGATCATCCCCGCCATGATCGGCACCGCCGCAGGGGCTTGGGTCGCCACCCGGGTCTCCAACGAGCAGATGCGCACCGCCTTCGCGGTGGTGCTGATAGGAGTGGCGCTTTCGGTGCTGTTCAAGCCGTCGGCCTGGCTGAAAGAACGGATGGAGCCCCGGCTGGGTTGGTTGGGCAGGGCGGCGGCCTTCCTGGCCATAGGGTTCTATGGGGGTTTCATCCAGGTGGGGGTGGGGTTCCTGCTCATCACCGGACTGGTGCTGGGGTGCGGCCTGGACCTGGTGAAAGGCAGCGCTGCCAAGATGTTCCTGATCGCCTGCTACACGGTTCTGGCGGTCGGGATCTTCGCCCTGGCCGACCAGATCAACTGGGGGGTGGGTCTGGTGATGGCGATCGGCAACTCCACCGGTGCGTACTTCGGCACCCGTCTCGCCATAGAGAAGGGCGCCGGGCTGATCCGCTGGCTCCTGGCCATCGCCTCGATCGGGGTGGCGATCCGCATGCTGTTCTTCTAGGAGAGCGATCACCCGGAGCAAAGGTAATCTCTTTTGCAATGATCACCCCTGTGCTCCTCTCCGGAGGGGTCGGCTCCCGTCTGTGGCCGATCTCCACCCCCGAGTACCCCAAACAACTCCTGCGGATCTCCGGCGACGAGTCCCTACTTCAAGCCGCGGCCCGACGCGTGATGGGTATGGAGGAGACCTCGCCTCCGGTGATGATCACCAGCCGCTCCCTGGGGCGCCGGATGATCGAGCACTTGGAGGAGATCGGCTGTGCACCGGCCGCGGTGCTGACCGAGCCGGTGGGCCGCAACACCGCCCCGGCCGCAATGGCGGCCGCCCTCTGGGCCGATCCCGACGATCTCCTGCTGGGACTTCCCACCGACCAGTTGATCGCCGAGGTGGAAGCATTCCGAGCAGCCGTTCGGGAGGGAGTCCCTGCCGCGCAGCAGGGAGAGTTGGTCATATTCGGGATCCGGCCCACACACCCCCATCCGGGTCTGGGATATATGGAGGTGGGTCCGGGCCCCGGGATACAACCTGTCCGCAGGTTCGTCGAGAAGCCCGATGTGGAGACCGCCCGACATATGGTGGAGTTGGGCAGCTACCTGTGGAATGGCGGAATGTTCCTTGCCCGGGCAGGGGTGCTGGCGGAAACCATCTCCCGGCTGCTACCCGGGGTGGCGGAGCAAGTTGGCAAGGCCTTTTCAGGCGCCCGTCGTCCCGGCGATGGGACACTTGAACTGGGGAGTTGCTTTGCGCAGGCGCCTTCGGTGTCGGTGGCCAAGGGACTGTGGGAGCGCACTTCGCGGGTCTTGGCGGTGCGGATGGACGCCGGGTGGTCGGACATCGGGTCGTGGAAGGCCCTGGGAGAGGCTCTGGGGCGCGACGCCCTCGGGAATGTTGTGAGCGGCGCGGCGGTGGTGGAGGCCGCCAAAGGGGTGCAAGTCCACTCCCAAGGCGCCAAGACCGCCGTGGTGGGAGTCTCGGATGTGGTGGTGGCGGTGGCCAACGGAAGGGTGCTGGTCGCCAGCCGGGAGATGTGGGAGCAAGCCGGTGAGACGATTGAGCGGCTGGAAAGCCTTTTCTGAGCGCAAGGCGAGGCCTGGAAGAGTCCGGATCGCCCTCCTGTCGCTCCTGGTGGGAGTGGTGGCGGCCTGTTCCTCCCCACCCCCCGAGTCTGCTACCGGGCCGGAACTGTACAGCGAGTTGTGCTCGAGCTGCCACGGGGCGGGACTGGAAGGGAAAGCAGGCCCTCCCCTGGGCGTAGGCTCCCCGAGCGTTACTCTTCCCGACTCCTACATCGCTACCACCGTAACCCATGGGATCGGAACAATGCCCTCTTTCAATAACCTGAGCAGTGACCAGATAAACAAGCTGGTCGATTTCATCCGGGATGTTCAGGCCGGGCAATGACTCCTCGCCCGGATCGAGTGTTCACCGACGGCCCCCTGGCGGGCCTGGAGGGGTGGGCGGTTCAGATTCCGATGGCCCTGCGCTATCGGCGATTGCGAGAGCGCCGGGCGGTGCTCCTTCGCGGTCCGGCAGGATGGGGGGAGTTCTCCCCCTTCGACCAATACGACGACCAGACCTCGACCCGCTGGCTGGCCGCCGCCCTCGAATCGGCTACCCAGCCTCTCCCGGCACCGATGCGCTACCGGATTCCGGCTAACGTCACAGTGCCTCCCGTCCCAGCTCCCCAGGCCAGGCGGCTGGTGGAGGACTCGGGATGCCAGACCGCCAAGGTGAAGGTGGCCGAAGCCGGCCATGACTTCGCAGAGGACATCTCCAGAGTGGCCGCGGTGCGCGAGGCTCTTGGGGAGAGCGGGTTCCTGCGATTGGACGTCAACGGGGCCTGGGGCGTGGACGAGGCCGAAGCCCGCCTGCGTCGCCTGGAGGAGTTCGACCTCCAATACGTCGAGCAACCCTGCGCCACCCTCTCCGAACTGGCGGAACTGCGTCGAAGAACCGAGATTCCGATTGCGGCCGACGAATCGATCCGCTCCGCCGCTTCACCGGAGCAGATCGTCTCCTCCCAAGCCGCCGACATGCTGGTGATGAAAGTGCAGCCGATGGGAGGCGTCAACCGCCTGCTGGAGTGGGCCTCCCGGACCGGCCTTCCCGTGATTCCCTCTTCGGCGCTCGAGACCTCGGTGGGACTGGCCGCCGGTTTGGCCGCCGCGGCGGCCCTGCCCGAACTCCGGTATGCCTGCGGCCTGGCCACCGCTTCTCTCCTGGCTGGCGACGTGGTCCCCAAACCCCTCCTGCCCGAACGGGGAGAGATTGCCCTCCGCCGTCCGAAACCCGCACCGGAACTGTTGGCGAGATGGCGTCCCGAAGAAGAAGTAGCCTCTGGGATGATCACCCGCGCCGAAAGGGCCGCCGCTTTACTGCGCTGCTCATGAAACCCCCCCACCCCAATCCTTCCGTGGCTCTGGCCGAAGTGGTGGTGGACGAACTGGTCAGAGGTGGGGTGACCCGTTTCGCCCTGGCGCCAGGATCCCGGTCCGCCGCTTTAGCGAGAGCGGCGGAGGGACATCCCGGGGCCGAGGTGGTGGTCCTCATCGATGAACGGTCGGCGGCCTACTTCGCGATGGGCGCCGCCCGGGTGAGCGGAGTCCCGGCCGCAGTGATCACCACCTCAGGCACCGCGGCGGCCAACCTCTTTCCGGGAGTGGTGGAAGCCGATGCCTCCGGTGTTCCCTTCATCCTGCTCACTGCCGACCGGCCTCCCGAGATGCGAAACACCGGCGCCAACCAGACCATCGACCAGTTGAAGCTGTTCGGGGATAAGGTCAGGTGGTTCTGGGAAGCGGGGCCCGCCGAGGACCATCCGGAGACGAACTCCTACTGGAGATCATCGGCCGCGAGGGGCGTGGCCGAGGCACAGGGATGGGGAGGCCGACCGGGACCAGTCCATCTCAACTTGAACTTTAAAGAACCGACCGTGCCCGCCTCCGACGACGGCCGCTCGCGAGCGCAACCCTTCGCGGCAGGAACCGCCGGACGCCCCGGAGGAAAGCCGTGGTTGCAAGCCAGAAGGCCTGCCGGTACAGACGTCTCGTTCCTGTCTGAAGTGGAGAAGGCCCGGAGGGGAGTCGTAGTGGTGGGAGAGGGCGCCGGAGGATCGGAGGTCTATGCCGCCCTTGCGGAACGACTGGGCTGGCCGCTGATCGCCGAAGGTCTTTCCGGAGCCCGCCGCCCACCCGCCATCTCCACCTTCCACCACCTGCTCGAAGGTTCGCCCCCCGCCCTCCGGCCCGATCTGGTGCTGTGCTTCGGAAAGACGGGGCTGAGCCGCAACCTCTCCAACCTTCTCTCCAATCCCTCCATACCCCAGATAGTTTGCGGCGCACCGGGAGGTTGGGCCGACCCGGAGCGGTCGGTCTCCAGCATGGTGGCGGCTTCACCCCCGGATGTGGCGCAAGCCATGGTGGACCGCCTGGAAAGGCGTAGGGGAGAGACCTGGCTGGAGAGGTGGCAGGAGGCCGACCGCGCCTGCCGACTCGTGATCGACCGCCTCCTGGACAGCCGGGACACCCCGTCGGAGCCCCGAACCGCCCGGGACCTGGCAGGACTGACGGTCGACGCGCTCGTGGTGGGGTCATCCATGCCCATCCGGGAAGTCGACACGTTTGCGTCCCTCACCCCGGCCACGGTGATCGGGAACCGGGGCGCGTCCGGCATCGACGGCCTGGTCTCCACCGCCTTGGGGGTTGCCTGGGAGAGTCCTGGTCGGGTGGCCTGCCTGATCGGCGACCTCGCTCTCCTCCATGATGCCAATGGCTTCCTGGTCGACGAGCGTCCCTCATGCGTGTTCGTGGTTGCCAACAACGACGGGGGCGGGATCTTCAGTTTCCTGCCCCAATCCCGTTTTCCCCACTTCGAGAAGCTGTTCGGCACTCCGCACGGGCGGGACTTCGAGAAGCTGGCGGCGTTCCACGAACTCGGCTACCGGAAGCTCGAACGAGCCTCGAACCTGGCTTCGGCGGTCGATAACGGAATGGAGGAGGGGGGCATCTGGCTGGTTGAGGTGCGTACCGATCGGGAGGAGACCCGCCGACTGCACCAGCGAGTCACCGATGAGGCCGCCCGCCGCCTGGCGCCGATCCTCGGCTAGGTGCGTAGGTCGAGGGCGCTGGTCATCGCCCGGAGTTTGAGCCGAGTCTCGGCCAACTCCTCCTCCGGCAGTGACCCGGCTACGATTCCAGCCCCCGCATAGAGACGCGCCCCTGTTTCATTGAGTTGCGCGCAGCGCAGGGCGATGGCCCACTCCCCACCGCCGACGGAGTCGAACCACCCCACCGGACCGGCATATCTTCCCCTATCGATCCTCTCCAACCCGGCGATGACTTCCATGGCGCCCCGGCGGGGCACGCCGCCCACAGCGGGGGTGGGATGAAGGCGGTGCACCACTTCGAAGCTCGACAGCCCCTCCACCAGGAGGCCGGTGAAACGAGTGGAGAGATGGCGCAGATTGACCAGCTCCCGGAGGGTCGGCTCGGGACTTCGGTCCAGCCGGGCACACACCTCTCCGAGAACTCTCTCCACGGAACGGGCAGTCAACTCGTGCTCTCGGAGGTCCTTCTCCGATTCGAGGAGACGCCGAGCCAGCTGTTCGTCCCGGACGGGGTCGGGATGACGGGGAGCGGTACCGGCCAGGGCCACCGACTCGACCTTCCTGTCCGACTGTTTCAGCAGGAGCTCGGGACTGGCGCCCACCAAGCCGTCCACCAGGAAGGTATAGCACTCCGGAAAGGAGTGGTGCAGCCTCCGGAGAAGACGACGCACACCGAAGGGGGACTTGCTCCATACCGCGACATCCCGGGCCAGCACCACCTTTTGCAGACGGCCCGATTCGATCAGCCTCAGCGCCCGCGCCACCGACTCCATCCACTCCCAATCCGGATGGGAGGGACCCACATAACGGGGCCGATCTGGCGGCTCGGCGCCGGGTGCGGACTGTTTGATCGACAGCGGGGAATCCACATCTCCTACGGTGGTGACCCAGGAGCGGCCCGCCCTCCGACCCACCACCACCGCGGGGACCACCACCACCGAACCGGGCGCCTCCGGGTCGAAGGTGAAGGAGGCGAATCCCAAGGCGCCGCTCCCCACATCGGACACCTGGTCGTCGATCTCCCTTCCGGCCAGCCAGTCGCTCCATGCGTCCCGCACCCTCAGGAAGCGTCCTTCCCCCAGGCCCGGTTCGAAGCGCCACGCCTCACCGTATCCCTCAAGAGAGAAGTCCCCCATCATCCAGGCGAACGATGGAGTATGGAGCCGCCCGGTCGAGAGTTTGCTTGCTTCGAGGGGAACAGAACGAACCAGGAGACTCACAGGACGATGGGCTTCTCCAGCGCCGCTCTGGCGGTCTGCAGGAGCACCCTCCTGAAGTGGCCCGCCACCAGCTCACCGGCCGCACTCATCATGGTCTGGTACGCCTCCACCAGCCGTTCGGAAGCCTCGTGGTCCGACCCGGCGGTGAACTCCACTGAATCCCGCACGAACCGTACGAAGACCTCCACCGTCCGCTCTGCTACGGGACGCATGGCCTCGTCCATCTCGGTGGCCAGCGCCATCAACTCGTCAAGAGGCACTCCTCTTTCGAGGAGCATCCTGCCGGCCCGCAGAGCGGTGGCGTCCTCGGAGCTGTACAGCCTGGTGGGGGAGGAGCGCTCAGGGATGAGGATTCCCAGCCTTTCCAGCGCCTCCAAGACCGTGACGGGGAGTCCTGATGACGCCGAGAGCTCCTCCAGATCCAGCGTCCCCTTCGCTCCACCCCAGCCTTTCTGCAGGGCCTCGTAGATTGCGCGATCCCAGGGGTCTAGTCGGCCGGGCACGATCTCAGCACTACTCGAGCTTCAGGCAGCTTGCTCCAGATGTCTTCTGACCTGGTTCTTCAAGGTGGCCACGATCGCACCCATTCCCCGCAGGCGGAGCGGCGAGACCACTTCCTCCAGACCCACGCCGTAATAGAAGTCCTCGGGCAGATCGAGCACCGCCTGGGCGGACTCGCCGTCCAGTCCCACCGCCAGCAGCCCGGCGTATCCGCGGATGGTGGGAGATTGGGGAGGGGCGTCGAAGAAGATCCTCACGGTCTGGTCGTCTTCCAGGCGAGTGGCCAGGAAAAAGGGGGTTTGACACTCGACCACTCGCTCCAGCTGGTCCTTCATCTCACCGTGGTACTCCGCCGGGAGAGGCGGAAGCGTGCGCGAGAAATCCAACAAGGCATGCCCGCGTATGGACCGGGGTGTGTTCTTCAATAGGGTGAGCGTCCGCTCCAAGCGGGGGGGAAGGGCCATGATTCGAGGAATCATAACACTGGCCCGGAACGGGAATACTCACTGTACCCGTAGGGTTAAAGCCTAAGTAGAAATACGGCCCCGATCCTTTCCCTGCAACCCTCAACCCGGAGAAACAGCATGTCTGACACCGCACCCAACCCTAAGTTTGCCGCATACGCCCACCCCGGCATGCTGGTTACCACCGAGTGGCTGGCCGACCATCTGGAGGATCCGAGCGTTATACCGGTGGAGTCGAACGAGGATCCCCTCCTCTACGACACCGGGCACATCCCGAGGGCGGTGAACCTCGATTGGCACCTCGATCTCAACCATCCATTGATCCGGGACTACCTGGGAAGCGACGGTTTTTCGTCGGTGATGGGAAGCAAGGGGATCAGTCCCGACTCAACCCTGGTCTTCTACGGGGACAACTTCAACTGGTGGGCCACCTACGCCCTATGGGTGGTCTCGCTATTCGGTCACCGCGATGTGCGGATACTGGATGGCGGACGCATGAAATGGGAGGAAGAGGGCCGTCCCCTCACCACCGCACCGACCCAGCGGGTTGCGGTCAACTACCCGGCGGTCGACCGGGACGACTCGCAAATCCGCGCTTTCCTTCCCATGGTTCTCGACCACTCCAAGGCCGGAAACCCGTTGGTGGACGTCCGCTCTCCCGAGGAGTTCCGCGGGGAGCGCCTCCACATGCCCGGATACCCGAACGAGGGAGCCACCAGGGGCGGCCACATCCCGGCGGCCAACAACGTGCCCTGGAAGCGGGCCGCCAACGACGACGGCACCTTCAAGGACGCGGATGAACTGAGATCCATCTACGAGAATGAGATCGGCCTGTCATCGGGCGACGATGTGATCACCTACTGCCGGATCGGGGAGAGGTCCAGCCACACCTGGTTCGTGCTCACCCATCTCCTGGGGTTCGATAACGTCCGCAACTACGACGGGTCCTGGACCGAGTACGGCAACACGGTGGGCGTGCCCATCGAGAAACCCTGAAGGGATCCAACACCTGGCAACGATCAACCGGGGGGAGGTCATCCTCCCGGTTGACTTCTACACCTAGACTGGGAGGCCGTGCCGCTGGAAGGTCGGTCCCCACACTCTGACAAGCCTCCTCCCTGGCTCAATCGTTGGCTGATCACCGCGTGCGCAATCCTGTTGGGAGTGGCGGCAGTGATCTGGGTGATCATGCAACTGGCCACCCTGCTGCTGATGATCTTCATGGCGCTCTTCCTGGCGGTGGCGCTCGGTCCTGCGGTGGACTGGCTGGAGAAGAGGAGATGGAACCGCCGCTGGGCAACCGCGGTCGTCTTCCTGGCGGCTTTCCTCCTGGGTGCCCTGTTCCTGGCCACCCTGCTGCCGCTCTTCATCAACCAGACCGCCGCAATTGCAGTCAACCTACCCGACTATCTGTCCACCATAGAGAGTTGGCTGGGAAGGTTCATAGACATCGAGATCCTGGATGTGCAGATCCGCTCTGAACTGGAAGATCTGGGATCGCTCCTGCAGAAATACGGGGGACAGGTCGCCGGAGGAGTGCTGGCAGTGGGAAGCACCCTGGCCAATGTCGTATTCCAGGGAGTGACCATTCTGCTCTTTTCCTTCTACATGGTGGCCGAGGCGCCCAAGATGCTCCGCCTAGTGTTGTCGCTGTTCCCGGGCCAACGCCAGCGTCTGTTGCTGCGAATCTGGGAAGTGTCCATAGAAAAGACCGGAGGGTACGTCTATTCGCGATTGATCCTGATGGTGGTGTCGGCGGTGATCACAGCCACTGCGCTCGCTTTCCTGTCGGTGCCCTATCCGGTGGCGCTGGGAATCTGGGTGGGAGTGTTCTCCCAGTTCATGCCGGTTATCGGAACTTACATCGGGGGAGCGCTCCCGGTGTTTATCGCCCTCCTCGAAAACCCGATCACCGCGCTGTGGGTGCTGGGGTTCATCGTCGCCTACCAGCAGGTCGAGAACCTGGTGATAGCTCCCCGGGTCACCTCCCGCACCATGGCCATCCATCCCGCGGTTTCGGTGGGAGCGGTGATCGCCGGGGCATCCCTCCTGGGGGCGCTGGGCGCGGTGCTGGCCTTGCCGGTGGCAGCCATCGTGCAGTCCTTGATCTCCACTACTCGTCACCGTCACGAACTGGTGGTGGAACTGGAAGAGAACGACAGTCCCGAAAAGTAGGCCTACCATCGGACACCCAGATCGATCTCACGCCTCCCGCGGTCCGGGGCCCCTGGCGGGAGTATCGGTCATCGAGCTGGCAGGACTGGGACCGGGCCCATTCGCCGGCATGGTTCTGGCCGATCTCGGCGCCCGCGTGACAGTTGTCGACCGGCCCGCCGGTGGCATCGACTACGCGGCGGGTCAAGCCATTCTCAATCGGGGCAAGCGCTCGATTGCGGTTGATCTCAAGACACCGGAAGGCACCCAAGTCGCTCTCGGTCTGGCCGAGGAGGCCGACATACTCATCGAAGGCTTCAGACCCGGGGTGGCGGAGCGCCTCGGCGTGGGTCCCGACGCTTGCCTGGAGAGAAATCCGCAGCTGGTCTATGGGCGGATCACCGGCTGGGGGCAGGAAGGACCCCTGTCGCATACAGCCGGGCACGACATCAATTACATCGCAATCGCAGGAGCCTTGCACTCCATCGGGCCACCGGAACGGCCCGTGGTCCCTCTCAACCTGATCGCCGACTACGGCGGGGGCGGGATGCTGCTGGTTTCAGGGGTGCTCGCCGCCTTGATCTCCGCCCATACCACCGGGAGGGGACAGGTGGTGGACGCCGCCATGGTGGACGGGACCGCCCTTCTCACCGCCATCATGCACGCTGGGATAGCGGGAGGTTGGTGGGCATCGCAGCGCCGGTCCAACTTCCTGGACGGGGCAGCTCCCTTTTACGACGTCTACGAAACCTCCGACGGTCAGCATGTGGCGGTGGGGTGCCTCGAGGAACAGTTTCTCGAGGAGATGTGCACCAGGCTGGGTGTGGACCGTCGTGGTCTACCTCACCGCTTCGATCCCAGAGGATGGCCGGAACTTCGGCGGCGTCTGGCGGAGACCTTTCGCAAGAAGACCCGCGACGAATGGGCAGAGGAGTTCGCGGACGGGGACGCGTGCGTGTCGCCGGTGCTGAGACTGACCGAAGCCACCCGGCACCCTCACATGCAGGCACGGTCCACTTTCATAGGGGTGGGAGGATGGACACAGCCCGCGCCGGCGCCCCGGTTCTCAGAAACCATTGTCGGACACCCACCTCCCGCCCCGACTCGCGGAGAACACACCACCGAGATTCTGACTGACCTCGGGCTTTCGTCCGCGCAGATAGATAAACTTCGGGACACAGGCGTTGTTGTTTGACTGATAAAGGATGAGCGAGAAATGAATGACCGAGACCTTCAATCCGAGCGCCGGCGAATTGAGGAGGCCGTAGAGGGCCTGACATTGGTGGACCTTCTCAACCGAGCGGCGGACAATCACCCCGAACGCCCCGCGGCCCGGTGGCAAGGCGGGGACGGGGAGTGGGCAAGCCTGACCTGGGAGGAAATGCGGGGCATCTCCCACCAAGCCGCGGCCGGTTTGCAGACTCTTGGGGTGGGAAAAGGCGACTTCGTGGGGATCATGGCCGGCGTCCGCCCCGAACATGCCATCGCCGACCTGGGGATCGTCCACACAGGAGCGGTTCCCATCACCTTCTATGACACCCTCGCCTCTCCCCAGATCGCCTACATCGGCCACCAGGCAGGCGTGAAGGTTGCCATCCTCGAGAACAAGGAGGTACTGGAACGCTGGGAGAATGTTCGCTCCCGGCTTCCCCGGCTGGAGCATGTCGTTCTCTTGGACACCTCAACGGACGATCTCCCAGACGGCGTCACCTCCTGGGAGACGATCCTGGCCCGGGGCGCCGAACTGTTGGGCTCCGATCCTGAGGCCGTGACCCGCTCCGCGGCAGAGGTGACACCGTCCGATCTGGCCACCCTGATTTACACATCCGGGACCACCGGCCACCCCAAGGGGGTGATGATCACCCACCGCAATGTCGCCTGGACGGCCGAGTGCATATTCCGCACCCTGAGCATCCCGGAGCACTTCCGGACGGTGGCCTATCTTCCTTTCGCGCACATCGCCACCCGGGCCGGCACCCACTACATACCCATCTCCACCGCAGGCGAGGTCTACTACTGCCCTGATATCACCGCGGTGGCCGACTATGCGCGGGCCTGCCGTCCCCAGGCTTTCCTCGGCGTGCCGCGGGTCTGGGAGAAATTCCAGGCTCGGTTGCTCGAGGCCCTGGAGGCCGATCCGAAGCGCCGCGACCTGGTGATGAAAGCGATCGCCAACGGCAAGAAGGTGGTGGAGGGCCGGGTGTCGGGAAAGAAGGCCTCCCTGGGCAGCCGGATCAAGCATGCCCTGTTCGACCGGATCATCTTCTCCAAGATCAGGGCACGCCTCGGCATGGATGAACTGGCATTGGCTGTGACCGCCGCCGCTCCGATCAGCCGGGACCTCCTGGTCTTCTTCCACGCCTTGGGTGTCCCCCTCTATGAGGTATACGGGATGAGCGAAAACACCGGTCCGTCCACATGCACGACCCCGGACAACCCTGCCCTGGGCACGGTGGGCAAACCCTTCATGGGAGTGGAGGTGGAGACCGTCGACGACGGCGAGATCCGAGTGAGGGGAGGAGTGGTGACCGCCGGCTACTACCGCATGCCCGAGGAAACCTCCAGCACCTTCTCCGAGGACGGATGGCTGTACTCGGGGGACCTGGGGGAGTGGGACGACGATGGAAACCTGAAGGTGGTGGGACGGAAGAAAGAGATCATCATCACCTCATCCGGTAAGAACGTGGCGCCCGCCACCCTGGAGACCGCCCTTTCCAGCCACCCCCTGGTGGCAGGGGTGTGCATGGTGGGAGACAACCGGCCGTACTTGACCATGCTGGTCTCGCTCGATCCCCAGGAAACACCCGGCTGGGCCGAGCAGAAGGGGATTGTCGCTGACGACTGGGCAGGTCTCACCACCCACCCCGAGGTGATCACAGAGATAACCTCCACCGTGGAGAGCGCCAATCGCATGGTGGCCCGGGCCGAGCAGGTCAAGAATACCGCCATCGTTCCGGACGTATGGGACCCCGATTCCGGCGAGATCACCCCCACCATGAAAGTGAGGCGGCATGTGGTCCTCGATAAGTACTCCGGTCTGATCGAGGATCTCTATCAGGACGCCTAAACCCAACCGAGACAGGAGACCTGGCTTTGTCTGATATCACATTTGACCAAAAGGTGGCTATCGTCACTGGCGCGGGAGGCGGCCTGGGTCGGAGCTATGCGCTGGAACTGGCCCGCCGCGGGGCACGCGTGGTGGTGAACGACCTGGGAGGGGCTATCGACGGCACGGGCGGCTCCAACCGCCCGGCGGACCTAGTGGTCCAGGAGATCGCGGACCGGGGCGGGGAGGCGGTGGCCAACTACGACTCGGTGGCCACGCCCGAGAGCGGAGCTTCGATCGTCCAAACCGCCCTCGACGCCTTCGGAACGGTGGATGTGGTGATCAACAACGCCGGGATTCTCCGGGACCGCAGCTTCGGCAACCTCACCATCGGGGAACTGCAAGCCGTGGTGGATGTACATCTCCTCGGCGCTTTCTATGTCTCCCTCCCAGCTTTTCCGATCATGAAGAAGAAGGGATACGGTCGGTTGGTGTTCACTTCCTCCAATGCCGGGATCTTCGGCAACTTCGGACAGACCAACTACGGTGCGGCCAAGGCCGGGCTGGTGGGATTCTCCAACGTGCTGGCCATCGAGGGCGCCAAGTACAACATCAAGTCCAACGTGATCGCTCCGGTTGCCCGCACCCGTCTGACTGAGGAGCTTCTGGGACCTCTAACCGAGCTTGTCGATCCCGATCAGGTCACTCCCATGGTCGTGTATCTCTGCTCCGAGGCCAACCAGTTCAGCCATGAGATCTTCACCGCCGGAGGCGGCCGATACGGACGCATCTTCATCGGCACCAACCAGGGGTGGTTCTCGGGGATAAAGGTCGTGCCCTCCGTGGAGGAGATCCGCGACCATCTCGATGAGATCCGGGACATCTCGGACTACGAGATCCCGATGAGCTCCACCGAGGAGATCATGCTGATCGGCAAGGCCATGGGAGGCTGAAGTGCCCATCGATATCGAGGCCGCACTGGCGTCCGAACTTCCGGCCGGCAATTTTGTCTGGGATGAGGACCGGGTGATCCTCTACCAACTTGGATTGGGAGCGGGTTCGCCTCCCACCGACCCCCGGGAACTCTCCTACACCTACGAAGGCAGCCTGGCGGTGCTGCCCTCCTTCGGTACGATCGCGGCCTCGACCTCCATGACGGCGATCTCGTATGCCCGGGGGGTGGACATAAACTGGGCGCTGCTGCTGCACGGAGAGCAGGACCTGGAACTCGAGGGACCGATCCCGAGAACCGGAGAAGTGGTCAGCCAGCCCCGCATCGCCAACATCTACGACAAGGGCCGGGCCGCCCTGATGATAGTGGAGGTGATCTCCACCGACCGCGGGACCGGAGAGTTGCTGTTCACCAACCGCGCCTCGCTCTTCATCCGCGGCGAAGGGGGATGGGGAGGAGACCCAGGACCCAAGGCTTCCAATCAGGCGCCCGCCCGGGAACCGGACCACATCGTCCGGTCATCCACGCTCCCTCAACAGGCTTTGCTGTATCGCCTGTCGGGAGACAAGAACCCCCTGCATGCCGATCCAGCCTTTGCCGCCCTGGGGGGATTCGACCGCCCCATCCTTCACGGTCTGTGCACCTACGGAATAGTCTGCAAGGCTGCGGTAGACACGGTGCTGGGAGGAGACCCGCGACGAGCCCGGCGCTATCAGGCCCGGTTTGCGGGAGTTTTGTTCCCCGGGGAGACGGTGGTGACCAGCATGTGGGTTGAAGAGGACAAGATTCTCCTCGAAGCGTCGGCGGAGGAGCGGGATGCTACCGTCCTCTCCAACGCCGCCCTGTGGGTGTCCTGAATGGATGGGTTCGAGACGACAGAGGCCGCCATCCGAGACTCCATAGAAGATAGGGTTGACCGGCTGCTGTCGGGCCATCCACCCGCTGAGACCAGTCCGGAGCAGTTCTGGGGCGCACAGTTCGATCTGGGGCTGGCCTGGCCGTCCTTTCCGGAGGGAATGGGAGGGATGGGAGCCTCTCCCGGCCAAGCCGCCCTGGCAACCACGGCCCTGGCGAAGGCGGGAGCCCCTACGGACAACATCGGCCGCAACCTGATCGGCTACGGCATGGGCGCTCCCACGGTCGCGGTCCACGGGACCCCCGAACAGCGAGACCGCTGGCTGCGCAAGCTGTTTACAGCAGAGGAGATCTGGTGCCAACTCTTCAGTGAACCGGGAGCGGGGTCGGACGCCGCCGGCATAGGAACCCGCGCCATCCGCGATGGCGAGGAATGGGTGGTGAACGGCCAGAAGGTGTGGACCACCTTCGGGCACACCGCCAAGTGGGGGATGCTCACCGCCCGCACGAACCCTGGAGTTCCCAAGCACCGGGGCATCACCTACTTCATAATCGACATGGACCAGCCCGGGGTGGAGGTGCGGCCGCTTCGCCAGATAACCGGCGAGGCCGAGTTCAATGAGGTGTATTTCAACGATGCCCGAGTCCCTGAGGCCGACCGGCTGGGAGGAGTGGGGGAGGGGTGGCGAGTCTCCATCACCACCCTCATGAACGAGCGGGTGATAATCGGAGAGAGCATCAGCCCCCGCGGAGAGGGCGCCATCGCCACCGCGGTGGAGGTGTGGCGCAACTCGGGCAGCAACGACCAGGCCCGCCGTGATGAGCTCATCCGGCTGTGGGTGGATGCGGAAGCGATGCGACTCACCAGCATGCGGGACCGGATGGCCCGGCTACGGGGAACGCCCGGACCAGAGGGATCCACCCTCAAGCTCCAGTGGGCCGAATTGCGCAAACAGACCTTCGCCTGGGCCGTGAACATGATGGGAGCCGAAGGGATGCTCTATCCCGAAGCATACGAATTCCGCTCCCCCGAGACCATGGCTGTCGACCACAGCCCCCAGTGGGAGTTTCTCCGCTCCCGCGCCAATTCCATAGAAGGGGGGACTTCGGAGATCCTGCGCAATGTGATAGGAGAGCGGGTCCTCGGTCTGCCCCGGGAGCCACGGGTGGATCTCGAGTCTGCCTGGAAGGACATCCCGCGCAGCTGATCCCTCCGCAGGACCCGGCAATCTGGCGGCCAACCGCTGGGCTATTCTCTCGGGTGCCATGGCGCGGGTAGTAGTAACCAGGCCCATCAATCCTCGAGCGGCGGGACTGCTGCAGGGACACGAGGTCTGGACCTGGCCGGAGAACCGGACCATGCCCCGAGGACTGCTCCTGGAGCAAATCGCAGACGTCGACGGGGCACTGGTCATGCTCACCGACCGCGTGGATGACGAGTTCCTGGAGGCGGGGGTTCGGCTGACGGTCGTGTCCCAGATGGCGGTAGGCGTGGACAACATCGATCTGGACGCCTGCACCCGGCGGGGGATACCGGTGGGCCACACACCAGACGTCCTCACCGAGACCACTGCCGACATGGCCTGGGCGCTCCTGGCAGCGGCCGCGCGGCGCATCCCCGAGGGAAGAGACTATGTCCTTGGGGGCCACTGGCGGGAGTGGGACCCGGATCTCCTGCTGGGAAGCGACCTGTGGGGAACCACTCTGGGAGTCGTTGGAATGGGAAGGATCGGCGCGGCGGTAGCCCGAAGAGCGGCGGGCTTCTCGATGCGAGTGGTGTACAACTCCCGGTCACCCAAGCTCGAGGCCGAGGAGGAGACGGGAGCCACCTACAGGGCTTTGGGAGACCTTCTCTCGGAGGCCGACCATGTGGTTGTCACCGCCGCCTACACACCCGAGACCCACCATCTGATCGACCGTGCCGCCCTCGCCCGGATGAAACCCACCGCCACGCTTGTGAACATCGCCCGCGGGCCCCTGGTAGACCCCGACGCTCTTTCCCAAGCCCTTCGGTCCGCCGTGATCCGAGCAGCGGCCCTTGATGTGACCGACCCCGAGCCCATCCCGGCCGACCATGAACTGCTATCTCTTCCAAACTGCCTGGTAATACCCCATCTGGGATCCGCCAGCCGCGGCACCCGCCTGGCCATGGCCACCCGCGCGGTGGAAAACCTCTTGGCGGGCGTTGCCGGAAAACCCGTGCCGTGGTGCGCAAACCCGGATGTCTATTCCTGAGGAGGACGGGAAGCGGGCGTGTTCCTATCCCGACCCGAAGGCTAAATGGAAAGTTGAGATATAAATTGAGCCTTTAGTGGAGGGTTATACACCCGGGACTCCGCTAAGAACTGCCCCCGGTTGGATGGCGAGCAGCACTCCTTGGCGAACAGTGACCTCTGCAACGGCCTCGACGAACCGATTCGAGACGCCCCGGGTGCTGCCGGCGGCCAGAGTCGCGTTCTCCAATGGCCAATGAAGGCCTGCCGAGGTAACCCCGATGGCGTGACCACCAAGGGGTACCAGGGAAACCAGGTCTCCCGGTCGTCCACGCATAGTTGCTTGATGGCGTACCACGGTCGCCAGGTCTTCCCCGGCAAGCCAAAGGATTTCTGCTCCGGCCCAGCGATGGTCGCCCAACAACTCGGCGTTGGCCAGTAGGTGGTCCAGTCTCCCTCCGTGTCCGCCAACGACCACCACCGTGTTGGCGCGCCGGACCGCCGCCGCGATAGCCAGTTCCAGATCGGTGTAGTCCTTGTTCTCGGGGTATTCCTCCAGCTCGCCTTCGTGTCGATCAGAAGCGCCCAGGGAAACCGAGTCAAGGTCTCCAACCAGCAAATCGGCATCGTATCCCAAGCGGTGGGCGTGGTCGAGTCCCGAATCAGCAGCGATGACAAAAGACTCTCGAGGGATCCAGCGAACGGCCTCCACTGGGGGTGGGTCGCCACCTGCGAACACCGCCACCCATCGCTCGGGCGGCATCCCAGTCATCTCGGGAAGGCTAACACCCCCGGGCATTCCAGTGCAGGCGGGATGCGGACCGGGCAGTCGGGAACCGATCCACGCGGCGCCCGGGGAATTTCAACTACCCGGGGAGAAGAGGAGTAACGGTCAGTACAGCGTCTGCGTCTTACATGAAACCTAAGGCAGCGGGTTCATAGGACCAGGGTGCCTTCACACAGCTCCAGGGAGCCATGCCAATGACTCCCGCGGTCACCTTTCTCCATCCCTCTGAGCGTTTGCGACTTGCGCCTTGGACACGTTGGGTGCATATGTCCCATAATAGTCGTTATGTTAAGTGGCTCGTATTCGCCGCCCTGGCTGCCGCCTCGATCTCCGCCTGGGTGGCATCCGGCGCCCCTGCTTCCATCAGGGCGTCCCACTCCGGCGTGTCGAGGAAGATCACTCGCTCAAGGGCGTCCAGTTCGTCCCGGACCTCCGAGACCAAAGCCCGGTAGTCCGACGACAACCGGTGGTCTCCTCCAACAACGGCGTGGCTGTGTCACCCCCTCGCGTACGCTAAGGTCGGCATGTCGCTCCCCCGGTCGATCACCTCTGGGTGAACTATGTCACGCCTGGGGTGGCGGCAGTAGTCGCTCGGGATGGGCCACAGAGGTTGGGCGTCTGCGGCGGATTTAAAGATCGCTGAGGGCCGTCCCTTCCCAACCCCCCCTCAGCCACCGGGAAATCCCTCATCAATCCCAGCAGGGCAGACCGGGATAGGAATGGTTGTCTCCTAATCTCCCGTGTGGATGGTGAAGGAATCCGATCAACCGGGCGGTAAGGAGGAGTCTCCCCACACCAGGCATCCGGGGCGTCACCGCCGGGACACCGGATGGAGTGCCTGGGGGTCCCATCGCGGACTGCAGGCGGTGCTGGCCTTCGTGGTGGCGACTGCGATCGCAACCGCATTCGGGACGGCGGCCCTGTGGCCAACCTCGGAGGGAATCGAGTCCGCAACCGAGAGCGCGGCCGAGATCGGACTCGCCACCCAGCGGTATGGCGCCACCGTCCGGGAAGTCCGCGACGGTCCCTGCTCCTACTCGACCGACGACAACTCTCACTCCTGCCGTCAGGTGACGGTTGTGGTTGACGACGGTCCTGCGGTGGGCCAGGTTATAACACTCACCGAGTTCGACCTGGCGTTCGCCGCCACGGTGCCCGACCTGGTTGTGGACCAGAAGGTGATCCTCGGATACGAACCTGCCACCGACTTCTACTTCTACGCCGACGCGGACCGGCGAACCCCCCTCGCCTGGCTCAGCGCATTGTTCGCAGTTTTCGTGATCGCCCTGGGGCGCCGCCGGGGAGTGTTGGCCTTGCTGGGGATGGCCGGCACCGTGGCCGTGCTGGTAGCCTTCGTGGCGCCGTCGATACTCGACGGTAACGATCCACTGCTGGTGGCGGTGGTGGCCGCCTCGGCGATAGCCTTCGTCAGCCTGTATCTCATCCACGGGTTCAACTCGATCACAACCGTCGCCCTGGCCGGAACCCTCTCATCGCTCGGGCTCACGCTGGCGTTGTCGTGGGCTTTCTTCGAGTTCTCCCACTTCACAGGACTTGCCAGCGAGGAAGCTCTGACCCTCCCCTTCATCACCGGAGGCATCGACCTCGCCTCCCTGATCCTGGGTGGCGCCGTGCTCGGCGCGCTCGGCGCCCTGGACGACATCACGGTGACGCAGGCTGCCTTGGTGGCCGAACTCCACTATCGCAACCCGGGCCTGGGGACCCGCCAACTGGTTGCATCCGGAGTAAGGGTGGGCCGGGAACACATTGCCTCCACTGTGAACACGCTGCTGCTGGCTTACGCAGGAGCCAGCTTTCCCCTGCTGATGCTTCTGGCCGTGTCCGACCAATCGCTGGTGATGGTGGCCAACTCCGAACTGATCGCCGTGGAGATCGTTCGCACCCTGTGCGGATCGATCGGCCTGGTGGCGGCCGTGCCGATCACCACCGTGCTGGCCGCCCTGGTCGCCGACCGTCCCGCAAGGCCGTCCCGACCGGGAGCTTGTTAGCATCACAGCGTGTGACACTCTGCCGGCATTGGTTCCCAGTCAGGACCGCCCGTGGCTGAACTCGTCGAATTCCCGCTGGACCCGGATGCGCCTCTGTCAACTCTGGTCTACACCTTCGGCGGCGCCGAGGCCGTAGCCGAACTAAAGCCGGGGCAGATACTGACCACCGCCACACGGGACTGCTTCGCCGGACGGGTTCGCACCACTGCCGATCTGCCCTCCCAGGTGTGCGATCTCCGGTACATCAATCCCCAGACGGGACCCTTTTACATCGCGGGGGCAGAACCGGGAGACACCCTAGCGGTCCACTTCGTCAGCATCGAGCCCAGCGAGTCCTGGGGGGTGAGCGCCACCTTCCCGTTCTTCGGAGCCCTGACAAGCAGCCGTGACACAGCCACGCTCCAGCCCCCGCTTGACGAACGGACCTGGGTGTACGACCTCGACAACCAGGCTCGGCTCGTCTATTACCAGGCGCTGGACGGCGACCTGCGGCTGCCCCTGCCCATGGACCCGATGCATGGAACGGTCGGGGTTGCGCCTGCCATGGGCGAAGTTCGAAATTCCCTCGCCCCCGGGGCTTGGGGAGGCAATATGGACACCCCTGAGATGCGGGCCGGCGCCACCTGCTACCTGGGAGTCAACGAACCGGGCGCCCTGTTCAGCATCGGCGACGGCCACGCCCGGCAGGGAGAAGGCGAGGCATGCGGAGTTGCCGTGGAGTGTTCGATGACCACGGTTCTCGTAGTCGACGTGATCCGCGGCGACTACGCTCCCTGGCCGCGCCTCGAGACCGACGAGTACCTGATCACAACCGGCTCCACCAAACCCCTCGAGGACGCATTCCGTATAGCCCTCACCGAGATGGTGCGGTGGATAGCATCCCTTCTCGAGCTCTCCACCATGGACGCCTATCAACTCGTCTCGCAGGCCGCTTTGACGCCGATAGCCAACGTCTGCGACACCGTCTACACCGTCACCTGCAAGGTACCGAAGAGCCTTCTCCCCGAGACCGCCGCGTACGGGGGCATCCACCAGGCGCTCGAATCCAAGGCTGCGGCGGTCTGACCACCTACGGCCCTAGGCCCGACTAACTGCAACCCGCCGCCGGAAACGCATCCCGATTCTCTCCCCGTCGACCATCCGAGTCCGGATTGGTCTATTAAATAAAATATGGATAGTCTAAATAGGGCGCCAGGATCGCTACACCCCCCTTCTCAAGTTCCCGCCCAGGTGTCAGAGCGGGACTCCGCCGCCCGCATCGCCGGATCCCTCCTGGTGCTCACCGCCTTGATCACAGCAGTTTCGGCTGTGACCCGCGTCTCGGCAGACACCGACTTTCAACCGTCACTGCAGGATACGCTGGATGCAGTATCGCTTCAGTCGGGGCTTTACGGTTTGGGAGGAGCGGCGCGTTTGCTGTCCGGGGTCACCTTGGGGGCGGCCGCCTGGTGTCTGCTGAGGACATGGATCATCCGCCTTCGTCTGGGGTCCCCGCTGATCCCCGCCTTGTCTGTGGTCTCCGGTGTCTTCACGGCGGTTTCGGGGTTGTGCGCGGTCATCCTCGCGGTGGCCGCTCCCGAGACCAACCCCCTCATCGAGTTTTCGGCGCTGATCCGATGGCTCAGTGGAAAGATCGGCTTCGCAATCGCGGGACTGGCGCTGGCTGTCGCCTCGCGCTTCCAGTGGAGGGCAGGAGGAGCCCTCCGGTTCATAGCGCCGGCGTCAGGCATGCTCGGGCTGGCAATGCAGTTCATCTGGATCGACTCCGCCACCGTGGCCCATCCCATCGTGGGCGCAGCCTTCTTCCTCTGGCTCCTGGCCTTCGGATCAATGCTCTTCACCGGCCGGACCGAAGAACCCCTCCGGAGGATGGTCGACTCCCACTCCCCAACCTAGCCTTCCGGCAGATTGCCCTGCGGAGTGCTCTCTCCTCCGAAAATACGTCTAGTCCCAGCACTTGACAAACCTGAAGTTACTACATAAACTGGTTTGCAATACAAACTAGCCAGAGGAGGTTCGTGCAATGTCAGGCTCAGGCAATGAAGGGGCCGCCCTCACCCCTCAAGAGAGCTGGGGAGCGATCCACACAACTATTAACAAGACGAGAAGTTCCATGTATCTGGTCGGAACTTCGCCGATTCTGCTTATGTGGGGAGCCTTGACGGCGGTGTTGTACCTGATTGAATACTGGCTCCAAACCGGGGGATCCGCCCTGGCGGAGGAAACCCCATGGATAAGGGCTCCGGCTTTTGGCGTTCTGCTGATTGGAGGAATGGTCGGCAGCGGCTTGGTCGGCCGCCGGTACGGAAGCCGGAATGTCTCTCCGGAAGCCAGTCGGGCGGTAGGGATTCGGGTCTTCTTCTTCTGGGTGTCCGTGGTGCTGGCGGCCTGGCTCATCCCGGCGGCGGCGGGGATGTGGTCGCCCGAAGGCGGGGCCCAGATTCCCCACGTAGCCATCGGCATAGTGACCCTGGGGTACATTCTGTACGGCATAATGACCCACGCGGCGCTGGCGGCGGTCGGGGTCGGAATAGCTGCCGCCTACTATCTCCCCGACTTTCTGGCGGGCGACGCTGCTTTGCCTGTCTCGGCGGTGGCGACTTTCGCGGTTGTCGGTCTGGGCGCCATGTGGTTGCGCAAGATCGGGATCCGGTGAGCGACAACTCCGCGGTTCTTGACGAGACCATCCACCAATCAGTCAGATTACGGATAATGACGCTGCTGGTATCCCAACCTGCTGCAGCCCGGGTCGCCTACCGGTTTATTCAGCGGACCCTTGATCTGACCGGTGGAAACCTCACCATACATCTGCGGAAGCTCAGAGGGGCCGGATATGTCGCCATCACCAAAGAGTTTCGTGACGAGAAGCCATCAACCTGGATACAGGCAACAGTGATGGGCCGTCAGGCGTTTGCGGCCTATCTGGTCAACCTGGAAAGGGTTTTGAAGGGGGTGACCGTCCCGGAGGCTACGGCTACAATCCCGCAGGGTCGGCCATCGCGACCGTCATCATGAATACTCCAGTTACCGCCCCGGCACCAAACCGCTCCCCCTTGGTACTCCAGGTCGAGGGCCTGCGCAAGAGCTACGGAGAGATCCAGGCGGTCAAGGGGATCAGCTTCGAGATCGCCCCCGGTGAGAATTACGGACTGCTGGGACCGAACGGCGCCGGCAAGACCACCACCATCCAGATGATCGCCGGAGTACTGGCCGCCGACGGCGGTCGGGTGACGGTATGCGGCGAGGAGCTGACCACCGTCACGACCTCCGTCAAGTCCCATATCGGCTGGGTTCCCCAGGAAGTCGCCCTGTACGACCGGCTGAGCGCCCGGGAAAACCTGGCCTTCTTCGGCCGCATGCAAGGACTCTCGGGGAAGGAACTGACGAAACGGGTAGAGGAAGTCCTCCATCTGACTGCTCTGAGCGACCGTGCGGGCGACAAGACCATCAAATTCTCGGGAGGGATGAGGAGGAGGCTCAACATCGGAATAGGCCTCCTCCACCAACCGGACCTGCTGATCCTGGACGAGCCAACCGTGGGTGTGGATGTCCAGTCGCGAGCCAGCATTCTCGACCAGGTGGAGGAGATGACCCGGCACGGAATGGCGGTGCTCTACACGACCCACTACATCGAGGAGGTGGAGAGACTCTGCCGGCGGGTGGGGATCATCGACCACGGGGAACTGATCGCCGAAGGAACCAAGACCGAGTTGGTGAAGATGGTGGGAGAGCGGGACCGGGTACTGGTCAACGCCGTCGGCAACCTGTCCGAAGGCGTCAACCGGGTCGGGCGCTTGGAGGGAGTGCACCAGGCCGGCGTCACCACTGAGGGGGTGGAGCTTCTGGTGGACGACGCCACTCCCCTGCTACCCCGTATCTTCGAGACCCTTACCCGATCGGAGGTCTCGGTTACCGGAGTGCATGTCGAAGAACCCGACCTGGAGGCTGTCTTCCTGCATCTCACCGGACGCGCCCTCCGAGACTGAAAGATGAGGGACATTGCCTGGATTGTCCTGAAGGACCTGCGCCAGCAGGTTCGGGACCGGACCATCTTCATATTCGGGCTCATCGCTCCGCTGGCCATCGCCGCCGCTCTGAGTCTCGCATTCGGGAGCTTCTTCCAGACCGACGAAGCGGTCGTCTTCGAATTCGGTATCTCCAACGCCGATGCGGGGGGTCCCATTTCGGAGGCCTTCTCGGTGGCCATGGCGGAGTTGGAGACAGAGGGCCTGGTCGGCATCACCTTCCACCGCGACCGCTTTTCCCTGGAAAGAGCGGTGGAAGAGAACGAGGTCGATGCGGGGTTCTTCATCCCCGATGGCTTCAGCCAGGCGATCGTCGAAGGTTCGGAGGCCGAGGTGATCGTGGTAGCCAATCCCGACGGGCCGGTGGTTGCCGGGGTTGCCACCTCCATCGCCAAGCAGTTCGCCCTGGAGGTCGCGTCGGCCAGCGCCGCCGGGGCGACGCTGGCCATCCTGGGAGGACTCACTCCCGAGCAGATGGTCCAAGCAGGGCTGGCCGCATCCCAAGCGAATCCTCCCGCGCGGATTGCTTCGCTTGAGGCGGAGATTCGCCAATTGGACGCCCCCACCTTTTACTCGGCGGGCGCCGCCATGTTCTTCATGGTGTTCGTAGTGGGAACCGGCCTTCTCAGCCTCTTGGAGGAACGAAGGCTCCACACCCTTGCCAGACTGCTGGCCAGCCCCATAAGTCCGGGGCGCATCCTGGCTGCAAAGTTCCTTCTCTCCTTCACGGTCGGAACAGGAAGCGTGGGACTGTTCATGCTGTTCTCCCGATTCCTGCTGGGCGCCGACTGGGTCGATCTACCTGCCACAGCGCTGTTGGTGGTGGCTGCGGTCGGAGCATCCGCCGGGATCGTCTCCCTGGTGGCCGGCTGGGCCAGGACCGCCGAGCAGGCCCAAAATTTCCAATCGGTGGTAGCGGTTGCGATGGGCATCCTGGGAGGCACCTTCTTTCCGGTTGCAGGAGGCGATACTTTCCTCGGCACCCTCTCCCTTGCGACTCCCCATGCCTGGTTCATGAGAGGCCTGGGTGACCTGAGCGGCGGAGGAGGACTGGGGGTGGTCGCCCTTCCCCTGGTGGTATTGACCGGCATGGCGGTATTGACCCTGACCATCAGCGTGCTGGGCGCCCGAAGGAATATGCGGCCATGAAAACGCTCTCGATCGGCTGGGTGTACGTACTCAGAATCCTGCGGGAACCCGCTTCCCTGTTCTTTTTCTTCGTATTCCCGGTGGTGATGGTGTTCATCATCGGGATCCAGTTCGGCGGGCAGGGTGGAAGGGTGCAGATGGGAGTATCGGGGGACGCGAGTCAGGCCATAACCGGCAAGATCACCGAGAACCTGGCCGACAACCAGGCCTTGGACCTGGTCTTCTACGAAGACGACGCGGAGATGTTGACCGCCGTGGAGAGGGGTTTCATCTCGGCGGGAGTGGTCTTCCCTCCACAGATGGCCGCAAGAATGGCTGTTGGGCAGCCAGTGCTGATCGGTTTTGTATCCGCTCCCACCGGGCTGGGGCCTCAACTGCAGGCCACCCTGCAGCAGGCGGTGACCGAAGAGTTGATTCCATACCGGGCGGCGCGATTCGCGGTCGACATCCTAGAGGTCGGGTTCCAGGAGAGCTTCCCACTTGCAAGCGAACTTGCGGATCAGGTGATCTTGACAACGGTCGCCGTGGAGTCGGTTGGGGAATCTCTGTTCCCCCCCGGCATGGGCCGGTTCGACGGGGGTGCCGCCTCCAATCTGGTTCTTTTCATGGTCCTCACGGCCCTGACTGGCGCCACCGCCATGGTGGCCGACCAGCAGATGGGTCTTGACACCCGCATAGTTTCGACTCCCACTTCCATTGCCCGGCTGATCTCGGGGTACGTGGCCGGTCAGTTCGGCATCACGTTCTTCCAGGGCCTCTACATCATGGTCCTGAGCCTGGCCATCTTCGGCGTGGACTGGTCGAACCTGGGAGGATCG
>JAAXHN010000029.1 GCA_012270885.1 Acidimicrobiia bacterium
AATCTATCTCCGGGAACTCGTCCTTCAAAAGCCCCACCGCTCTAAGGGCGTGCTCGGCGTGCCCGTGGGCGATGTCCAGAACCAACACATCCACTCCGGCGGCCACGCAGCTCTTGGCCCGCCGGGTCATCTCCTCCCCCACCCCCAGGGCTGCCCCCACCACCAGGCCGTCGCCCACCTCCTTCACCTTCTCCACCTGCCGCGCATGCTCCTCCACGGGTAAGAACCGGTGGATGATCCCGGTTCCGCCCATCCGCGCCATGGCCACGGCCATCTCCCACTCACAGACGGTGTCCATGTTGGCGGCCAGCACCGGGATCTCGAGAGGGATGCGACGGCTGAGACGGGTACGGAGGCTCACCTCCTGGCGGGACCCCACCGCCGAGCGACGGGGCACCAACAGGACATCGTCATAGGCGAGGGCGAGGGGAAATTCGGCTGGATTCATGAAACGTAGCGCCTGGGTAAGCGGGGACCGATCCGGGAAACGACTTCGTAGTTGATTGTATCGGACAGTTCCGCCCAATCATCGAAACTTATCGACTCGGATCCGGAGGCCCCGACCACCACCGCCTGGTCACCCACCTCCACCGGGTGTTCCCCCACGTCCACCACCAACTGGTCCATGGTCACCCGCCCCGCGAGGGGGAAACGCCGCCCCCCGATCAGCACCTCCCCGCCCCCCGATATGCCTCGCGGGATCCCGTCGGCGTAGCCCAGGGGCAGGGTGGCCACCGACGAGGGGGCCGGAAGACGCCGGACCCGGCCGTAGGAGGGCCGGGCGCCCTCGGGGTGTCGGAGCACGTGGGAGACACGGGAGACGATCCTCATGGCGGGATGCAGGTCGATCAGGCGGCGGGCGGAGGGATGAGGGTAAAGGCCGTAGATCCCCAGTCCGGTCCTGACCATGTCCAGGTGCGACTCGGGATGCAACAGGGTGCCCGGAGTGTTGGCCAGATGCCGGAGGAGGGGCCGCCCGTCCAACGGCAGGGCAAGTTCCGCCGACCGCAGCGCCCCGTGAAAGATCTCGATCTGGCGCCGGGTGAACCCCGGATCGGTGTCGGCGACCGCGAGGTGGCTCCAGACCCCTCCCAGGCGCAGTGGAGAGAGGTCACGGACGCGCCGGACCAGTTCCGGCAGAGACTCGGGATGGGCGCCAACCCTGTGCATCCCGGTATCGACCTTGAGGTGGATCTCGGCCTTCCCCACTCCCCGGCGACCCACCACCCGGGCCAGGGCGTCGATGCTCGCGACTCGGTAGAGAGTGGGGGTCAGACCCTCGGAAACCACGGTCTCCAGGTCGTCCCACGGGGGCTCGGAGAGGAGCAGCACCGGCGCGGTTATTCCCGTCTCGCGCAGTTGCACTCCCTCTTCCACCGTCGCCACCGCCAACCAGGAGGCGCCGTTCTCCAGGGCGGTCTCAGCCACCGCCGGGGCGCCATGACCGTAACCGTTGGCTTTCACCACCGCACACAACCTGCCGCCGGTGGCATAGGCAGCCAGCTGCCGCACATTGTGGGCCACTGCTCCCAGGTCGACCTCCACCCAGGAGGGCCGGCTCACCGCCGCCCCTCCCAGGCCCAGTGACGCACCTCTTCCGAAAGGGCGTCGGCGGTCACGGTTCGGCGGGCGGACAGGGCAGCTCCCGCACGACCGTGCCAGAAGGCAGCCGAGCGGGCCGCAGCATCGGGCGACAGGCCCCGGGCCCAAAGGGACGCCACCCATCCCGCCAGCACATCACCCGTGCCGATCGTGGCCAGCTCGGGACCGCCCTCACGGACCACCCAGGTCTCTTCGGGACCGCATACCAGGGTGGGGTTGCCCTTGGCCAACACGACCATCCCCGATGCTGCCAATCCCCGGACCTCCTCCAATCCCGGGTCGGCTCCCGTCAGAGCGGCCAACTCGCCCCGGTGGGGAGTGATCACCGTCGGGCCCAGCCGCTCCGTCAGGAGCGCCTGATCGGACGCCCACAGAGCGTCGGCATCCACCACCAGCGGGCCCTTCCATCCTTCGATTACATCCCGCGCCCAACGGGCGGTCCGAGGGGCTCTGCCTATGCCCGGCCCGATCACCACTACGTCGAAGCGGGATGCGGTCTCCAAGCAGGTAGACGCCTGGCCTCCATCGAAGTCCTCCCCCTCGCCCATCCCATAGGTCAAGAGTTCGGGAGCCTCCCCTGCCACCACCCGTTGGCAGGCCCCGGGGATCATCAACCCCACCGACCCCGCCCCGGCGCGGAGCGCCGAGCGGGCGGCCAGGAGGGGCGCACCGGTCATCCCCCGGGATCCTCCCATCACCATCACCGACCCGGCGCTCCACTTGTGGACGGTACGGCGCCGAGCCGGCCGGGGGCAGTCCTCGGCCTCGGCCAGGAGCATTGCGGGTCTCTCTCCGGTCTGGCCGATGTCCGCAACCTCCACCTCACCGCAATAATCAGGACCCTCCCCCAGGAGGTGGCCGGTCTTGAGGGCATGGAACGTGACGGTCCTCTCAGCCGGGAAGCATCGATCGAGGACCTCCCCCGTGGTGGGGTTCACGCCGGACGGGAAGTCGACCGCGAGGACCGGGGCGGGATGCTCCATCCAGGCTGCCAGGGCAGGTGGGCACTGCCCGCGGAATCCCCCTCCGAACACCGCATCCACCACCAGATCAACCCGGGGAGGTGGCGGGCCGAGGGCCTTGATCTCCACTCCGGCTGCCACCGCCCGACGATGCGCCCAACGGGCCGCCTCGGTCTTGGGCTCTCGCAACTGGTACACGACCACCGAGGCTCCCCGCCGCGGCAGAAGCCCGGCGGCCACGTAGCCGTCGCCCCCGTTGTTGCCCGGACCGACCAGCACCGCCACCCGGGTCCCGTATCCGGCCCCCATCCGGGCGGCGGCGATCTCCACCGCCCATCCGGCCCTCTCCATCAGCACCTCCACCGGCTCCGGGGTCACCCCGTCCAGACGAGCGGCCTCCTGAGGAGTGATGACCGGCTTCATCTTCGGGGTCTCAGGGGTGAGGCCGTCCACATGTTCCGGGCTCTCAGTGCTCTCCCAGGGCCAACGCCATCACCAACGCGGTCTCGTTGGTGTGGGTGATGGTCACCTGCACCTCGGTGACGCCCAGGCGCTCGGCGCGCCGAAGGGCGGTTCCCGACAGGTTCACCCGCGGCCTGCCTCCCCCGGTTATCTCTATGTCGGTCCAGCGGAGGCGTCTCCAGCCGGTCCCGAGGGACTTCATGACGGCCTCCTTGCCGGCGAAGCGAGCCGCAAACCTGCGCTCGGGCGTCTGGAAGCGGTCGGCGTACTCGCGCTCATGAGGAGTGAAGCAGCGCTCCCGGAATCGCGGGTAACGCTCGAGGATCGACCTCACCCGGTCCACGGGCGTCAGATCCACTCCCATGCCGATAATTGTCACCCCACCGATGCTACCCGTCCGGCCCCTGGTCCCGCATGGAGGCGCTCCGGCGAGCCCGTTTCGTCCCGCCGTGGGTGGCCGTATCCCAGGCTGTGAAATAAAGCAGAGTCGAGAGCTTGGAAATGTCCCACCATCCGTTCATATTGATAGGAGCCAAACACTGAGACGGTCCGCTCCGGCGTCGACCGGACCGCATTGAGGGATCAGACCCATCCGCTCGCCGGCCCTATTCCGGGCTGCACCGGGCGTGTTCGGCCTTGGAAAGGTGGTGGTGGGGGAGGGATTCCCAAAAGGGATCCCTTTTTTCGCGGCCTTTTCGGACTGGTGTGACGGCTTCCGGTTTGCAACGGTCTGTTTGGCCGGCGACCCCGTCAAGCCCGTGAGGCTTTATCCTCCCGACGGTCTCAAGCTGATGATGTCTCGGTTCACAAAACGCTCGTCCGCGTAAAGACCGCCAAACGGTCAGATCGCGATCGTGCCCAGAGAAGCGCATCACCAAAAGACACAAGGCCCGAGGGTCGACGCATCAGCGACGCCTCTATGACCAGGGGTTTCTTGAGTGGCGTTACATTGATGTTCGACTTGCCCAGAAACTCTATCATCACGTCCACCGCCACCTCGCGGGGCACCGAGTAGTTCTTGGCAAGGGACGTACGCGGTCTCGATCATGACCCCCTCGGTGACGGTCAGATCATCTTCGCTATCAATGACTTGCGCGCACCACTCAGCCAGGTGAGGAACATCACCGGTGAGATAGCAGATGACGGCAGACGTACCCAGAAGAGCTTTCACCAAGTTTCGCCCCGCCGTCCCCCGCTGGTGACGGTTTGCCATGCCTCCTCTCTGGCTTCGCGCAGTTCATCGGCTAATACCTCCCCCGTTCCAGGGATTACTCGACCGTAACGGTCTTGGCGAGATTGCGGGGTTGGTCGACGTCGAGACCCTTGATTGCGGCCAGGTGATAGGAGAAGAGTTGGAGGGGGACAACGGCCAGGACCGCGCCGATCAGGTCGGCGTCCTCGGGAAGGGGGACCACCAGGTCTGACGGGATGGCGGCCTCTGCCTGGTCCTCGGCGCCCACCAGGGTCACCACCGTGCCGCCCCGGGCCTTCATCTCGGAGAGATTGGAGAACATCTTCTGGCGGAGCCGGCGGTCGGTGGCCACCCCGAACACCACCACCCCCGGCTCGATCAGGGCGATGGGCCCGTGCTTCATCTCGCCCGCCGCATACCCTTCGGCGCGCACATAGGAGAGTTCCTTGAGCTTCAGAGCGCCCTCCAGGGCCGCCGGATAGTCCACGGACCGTCCCAGGAAAAAGAAGTCCCGCACGTCACGCCACTGCTCGGCCAGTTCCAGCATCCGGTCGGAGAGCCCCAGCACCTCTTCCAGGCGATCGGGCAGGCTGCGCAAGGCGTTCACAGGCCCCACCGCTTCGGCGGGCGTCATTACCCCCCTCTCGATCGCCATGTGCAATCCCAGCAACTGGAGGAGCGCCATCTGGGTGATGAAGGTCTTGGACGCCGCCACTCCGATCTCCGGCCCGGCCCGGGTCTGGAACACCATGTGGGCATCGCGCTCCAGGGACGAGCCCACCACGTTGGTGACCGCCGCCACCCTCGCCCCCTGACCCAGGGCATACCGTACCGCCCCCAGGGTGTCCGCCGTCTCCCCCGACTGGCTGATCCCGATCACCAGCGACCGGGCGTCGAGCACCGGATCCCGATACCGGAATTCCGAAGAGAGGTCCACCTCCACCGGGACCTTCGCCCATCGCTCGAGCGCGTACTTGGCCATCATCCCGGCGTGATAGGACGTGCCGCAGGCAACCACGAACACCTTGTCTATGCCCTTTGCCACCGGGCCGGTCAGCCCGGTCTCCTCCAGCAGCGGCACTCCCCCGACGCCTATGCGTCCCAGCAGGGTTGCGGCCACCGCTTGGGGCTGCTCATGAATCTCCTTGAGCATGAAGGTGGGATAGCCGCCCTTCTCCGCGGCCTCCACATCCCACTCCACCTCCCGTTCCTCGGGCTCGACCTGCTCACCGGAGAGGTCGGTCATCCTCACCGAGTCCGACCGGACCTCCACCACCCGCTCCTCGGGGACCACCATCATTCGCCGAGTGTGAGCCATGAAGGCCGGAATGTCGGACGCCAGGAAGTTCTCTCCCGAACCCCGGCCGATCACGAGGGGGCTTCCCTTGCGACCTCCCACCACCAGGCCCGGATCGGAACGGCGGACCACCGCCATCGCCAATGCTCCCTCACACCGTCGCAGGACCTCGGCAACCGCCTCCGCCAGGGAGACCCCGCCCAACTCCTCGATGAGGTGTGCGGCTACCTCGGTGTCCGTATCGGATGAGAAACCGTGCCCCCTGCCCTCCAGCCAGGTCTTCAATTCGACCCAGTTCTCGATTATCCCGTTGTGGACCACGGCGATCTCCTGCGTGCAGTCGAAGTGGGGATGGGCGTTGGGGAGGGTGGGCGCTCCATGGGTCGCCCAGCGGGTGTGTCCCACCCCAAAGCTCCCCGGGAAGGAATCAGGCTCCCGGGCCACGGCCGCAACCAGGTCGGCGATCTTCCCGACCCTCCTGACGCTCCTCAGGGCGCCGCTCTCCCCGATCACTAACCCCGCCGAGTCATAGCCCCGGTATTCAAGGCGCGCCAGTCCTCCCAGAAGCAGGTCCCGGGCCGGGCGCGGCCCCACATAGCCAACTATGCCACACATGATTGCACACTCCTCCTGACCCCTGTCCCGAACGCGCACACGCGACCCTGCGAATCCACTGCGAGCGGCCTTTGTCCCCGTCGTCACCGACGGGATTTGCTCCGCTCGTCACGACCGTGGCAGCCGGGAAGGTATCCGCCGAATTCTCGATCGCCTTCCTCCTCGTCACCTCCCGGCAAATTACTCCGGAAGGTCTGGCGCTAGTTACATAGGTCGCTCTGTCACGCACCGAGCCTCGAGGCTGTAGTCAGTTCCTTTCCGTAGCGGGACGGTCCATGGCCGCGGCTATCACCTCGGCTAACGCGGCAGCATACCGGGTGGCAAGCCCCGACTCGCGGCATTCTACCATCACCCGCACCAGCGGCTCGGTGCCCGACGGCCTCACCAGCACCCGCCCGGTCTCCCCAAGGTCCTCTCCCACCCGGGCCACCGCCTCCCAGACCTCCGGGACGCCCTCCACTTCCCGGGGGCGGTCCACCTCGACATTCACCAGTACCTGAGGAAACCGTTCCATGGCTTCAGAGCGAAGTTCGGCAAGGCTCTTCCCGCTGAGAGCGACCACTTCCAGCAGTTGCAGGGCGGTGAGCAACCCGTCCCCGGTAACGGCCAGGTTCCCGAAGATAATGTGGCCCGACTGCTCTCCTCCCAGCACCGCCCCCCGGTGGACCATCTCCTCGCGAACGTACCGGTCCCCGACCTTGGTCAGGGCGGTGTCGATCCCCCCGGAGGCCATGGCCAGCCTGAAGCCCAGATTCGACATGACGGTGGCCACCACCAGGGGAGGCTGGAGTCGGCCATCCCGTTGGAGATGGCGAGCCAGGATTGCCATCAGAAAGTCGCCGTCAACGATCTCTCCAGACTCATCCACAGCGATCAGACGATCGGCGTCCCCGTCCAGAGCGAGTCCGATTCGCCGCCCGGATATGGAGGCGACCCACTCGGGATGAGTGGCGCCGCACCGATGGTTGATGTTCGATCCGTCCGGGGAGGCTCCGGTGGCCTCGGTCTCCACGCCCAGCGAGCGGAGCACCCGGGGCGCCGCCGCGAAGGCGGCCCCGTTGGCGCAGTCGACTACCACCGAGAGCCCGGACAGGTCGGCTGACACCGAACCCGCCAGCCAGTCCAGGTAGGCCTCCATGCCTTCGGACCATTCCGATCCGAGGAGGCTCCCTCCATCCGGTACGGACCATTCGCGCTGGTCCGCCAGGACACGGCCGGCGATCTCCGCCTCCACGTGATCGCCGAGCTTGGCGCCATCGGATCCCAGGAGTTTGATTCCGTTGTAGGGCGCCGGATTGTGGGACGCCGAGATGACCACCCCCATGACGGCCCCCGCCGCCACCGTCAGATGGCTTATCCCTCCTGCCGGCATCACTCCGAGATCGACCGGCTCCACACCCGCGCTCTCAAGGCCCGAGCGAAGGGCGTAGGAGAGTTCCGGGCCCGACGGACGGGTATCCATCCCGACCAAGACCCTTCCATCCCCCGCCAACTTGCCGGCTGCCTTCCCCACCCTGAAGGCCAGTCCGGCGGTCAGGTCCCGACCGGCTATGCCTCTGATGCCATCGGTGCCGAACAGGTCTTGGCGACTCGCCGAAGCCATCAGCCCTGGCCTCCAGAGGGAACCGGTAGGGTCAGCGCTTGGTGTACTGGGGAGCGCGCCGGGCTTTCTTGAGACCGTACTTCTTACGCTCCACCACACGCGCGTCCCGGCGCAAGAGCCCCTGCTTCTTGAGGGTCATCCGGAGCCCCGGTTCTATGTTTGCCAGGGCGCGGGCAATTCCCAACCGCAGCGCATCGGCCTGGCCGGTGACGCCTCCCCCGTGGAGAGTGGCTCTCACGTCATACCGGCCCCGCGTGCTGGTTATCTCAAGAGGCTCCAGTACCCGGATCCGGCGGGCAATTGTCGGAAAGTAATCCTCGATGGGGCGCTCGTTGAGGGTTATCTGCCCGCTTCCTTCATACAGTCTCACCCGGGCCACCGACTCCTTGCGACGTCCGGTCGCCTGTACCAGCGGAGCAACCATCAACCTTCCACCTTCCGTATGTTGAACGCCAGAGGAGCGGGCTTCTGTGAAGCGTGGGGATGCGACGGGCCGGCATAGACCTTGAGCTTTCGGAATACCTTCCTGCCCAGCCGGTTCTTGGGAAGCATCCCGCGCACTGCCCGCTCGATCACCACCTCCGGCCGCCGCTCGATAAGCGACTGGAAGGACTCGGCCTTGATCCCCCCCGGATAACCGGAGTGGTGGTAGTAGATCTTCTTCTCGCTTTTTGCCGAGGTGACCGCCACCCGCTCGGCATTGGTCACCACCACGTAATCGCCCCCGTCGACATGGGGAGCAAAGGTGGGCTTGTGCTTCCCGCGGATCACCTGGGCTATCTCGGACGCCAACCTGCCCAGGGGAAGATCGGTGGCGTCCACCACCCACCAGTCCGGGGCCCGAGGAGCACCCGCCGGCGAGTAGGTCTTCAAGATCACAGGTTTGGTTCGCGCAGTCAAGCCAGATGACTCCAAATAGATAAGGGAGCGAGCCGATCCCGAAACGTTCGGCCCGCACCACCATGATAGCAGACCGCTAGCAGATCAAAATCCACTATCGGGCGCGTCTCGGCCGTCCAGCGCTTCCCCCAACTCCGCTACCGACGGCACCCGCCGGGCCTGATCCGGGTTCAACCCGAGCGGGTCCACCAGCCAGGCCTGGGCGTAACCGGCTCGGCGGGCTCCGGCAACATCGTGAAACACCGAGTCGCCCACATACGCCACATCTAGGGAAGAGACTCCTCCCAACTGTTCGACTCCCAGGGCAAAGATCTCCGGATCCGGCTTCTTGCATCCCACCTCCGCAGAGTCGATCACGAACTCGAAGAGGTGGGAGAGCCCCGCCTCCTCGAGGGAGGCCCGAATGGAACCATCCGAGTTGGAGATGACCGCGCAACGCAATCCCCGGTCGAGAATCCTCCTGACGCCGGCTTCCACTCCCGGGAGGGGAAAGGACCACATGCCGTGCCCGAACCTTATCCTGGACCCGGCTTCGGCCGGGGAGGGAACTCCCAGGGTGGTGAAGTAGTGCTCCAGCCACCACTCCCACCCGTACCGGCGCTCGCCCCCCGACCACATCCGGGAGTAGGCGTCCATCGCCAGGTAGTGGGCCTCGAAACAGGCGTCAGGCTCCAACTCCACCCCCAGCACGTTGCCCATCAGATCGGGGTGCTGGAGCACCAACGTCCCTCCCGCATCGAACAACATCGCCTTCACCGTCATCACTCGTCTCCCGGTCGGCTTTCCTCGGGCTCCCCATAACCCACTTCCCAGAGAACCAGCCCCTGGGGAGGCGCCACCGGACCGGCTGCCTGGCGGCTCCGGGCGGCCAGCACCCCGGGGGTCTCCGAAGCCTCCCTACGCCCTCTCCCCACCTCCGCACACCACCCGACCATCGACCTCACCATCTGCTGGCAGAATGAGGAAGCCAGTACCTCGAAGATCAGGTGTCCGGCCTTCTCAACCCGCCATTGTGCCTCGCGTACCTCCCTGACGGAGTACCGACCCTCCGCCGCCCGGCAAAAGGATGCGAAATCATGGGTTCCCACCAGGAAGGCCGCCGCCCTGTTCATAGCGTCGATGTCCAACGGGACACCCAGGTGCCAGACCAGGCGGCGTCCCAGAGGATCGGAGACCGGATCCGTCCGGACATAGTATCGATAGGCTCGCCACTCCGCCGAGAACCGGGCACTCCATCCCTCCCCGGCCCGGGACAGCCGGTTGACCCTTACATCGGGGGGAAGCAACCGGTTCAACGACCGGGCCACGGCCGCCTCGTCATCGATCCGGCGCGACCGCGTCAGACTCACCACCTGGCGCCGGGCATGCACGCCCGCGTCCGTTCGGCCGGCACAGGTGGTCAGCACATCCTCGCGCAGCACCACGGAGAGGACCTTTTCCAACTCGCCCTGCACGGTACGCACTCGGGGTTGGCGGGCAAAGCCCCGAAAGTCGGTCCCCTCATAGGCCAGATCGAGACGGTAGGTGAAAACCCCGGTCTCCTGAGTCGCCGCCACCTCAGAACAGCCGGGCGCCCCAGAGGAGTTGGGTGATGATGAGCAAGCCCGCCAGGCTGGCGAGCACGGCCACCGCCGCTCGCCACCAGACCGTCTCCAGCGCTTCGGCGGTGGCGAACACCAGCGCCGCCAGGAACCACACCCGTCCAAACCAGCTCAATGGAGTGGCGAGATAGGTCAGGAGGAGGGGGAGATGGCAAAACCCCTGGAGGCGCATGATGGTGGACATCGGCGTCTCGGTCTTGAACATCAGCCTGCCCGCCATCAACGTCAAGCCGGCAATGATCACCCAGACCATCACCGAGTTGATCAGGATCGCCAACAACAGCCGCCACGAAAAACGCTCTCCCCCCACCAATTGCCACACATACCCGATCAATGCCACTCCGGAGACCAGCAGGGCGGCGTCGGCGGTCGCCCGTTGGTCCAGGGCGATTTCAACCAGGGAATGCTTCTTGAGGAAGGCGGCTTCGAAGGCCCTGCGGATGGCGATCACGGGCGTGGGTAGCCCGGCGGTTTCCCGGAGCGGTCGGTCACACCAACTCGATTACGGCCATCTCCGCTCCGTCCCCGCGGCGGGGACCCAGCTTGACGATGCGGGTGTAACCACCTGGACGGTGGTTGTAGCGGGGCGCCACCTCATCGAAGAGTTTGGTGACCACGTCGGTGTCCTGGATCGTTCTGAGAACGATGCGACGAGAATGCAGATCCCCCTTGCGAGCCCTGGTGATCAGCTTCTCCACCACGGGACGCACCGAACGTGCCCGGGCGTGGGTTGTGGTGATCTTTTCCTCCGAGATCAACGAAGTAGCAAGATTGGCGAGCAGCATATGGTGGTGGGCAGGCGACCCGCCCAGACGAGCACCCTTAGGCGGCCGGGGCATCCGTGGTCTCCTGTTCGCTGAGACTCAACCCCATCTCATCGAGGCGCTCCTGCACCTCTTCCAGGCTGCGCTGGCCGAAATTGGTGATGTCCAGGAGCTGGGCGGCGGTGCACTTCACCAGGTCCCCGACTGTCGCGATGCCCGAGCGCCGCAGGCAATTGCGGGGTCGCTCCGACAACTCCAGAGCTTCGATGGGAAGGTGCAGATCATCCGTGCCGGTCTCGGGGACCGGGAACTCGCCCAACTGCAATCCCGTGCCCTCGCCCACCCCGGCGATGAGGCTCACGAGTTCACCCAGGGTCTTCCCCACCGAGGAGACCGCCTGGGAGGGGCGGATCGAGCCGTCGGTCTCCACGTCGAGGATGAGCCTCTCGTAGTTCGTCATCTGGCCGACCTGCGTGTTCTCCACCGAGTAGGAAACCCGCCGCACCGGAGAGAAGATGGAGTCGATGGGGATCACACCCACCACACCGCTGGTTTTGGACTTGTTGTCCTCGGCGGATCGATAACCGACGCCGGCGTGCACCCAGGCATCGATCTCCAGCTTTCCCTTCTTGGAGAGCGTGGCGATATGTGCGGTGGGGTTGACCACAGACAAACCGGCAGGAGCCTCAAAGGCGCCCGCCGAGACCGCGCCGGACCCCGTGGCCCGGAGCGACAATCTCTCCGGTCCATTGCCTTCCAGGCGCACCACCACCGCCTTGAGATTGAGGATTATGTCCACCACGTCCTCGACCACCCCCGCAATGGTTGTGAACTCGTGCGCGGCGCCTTCGATCTGCACTGCGGTGATCGCCGCGCCGGGGACCCTAGAAAGCAGCGAGCGGCGGACCGTGTTCCCCAGGGTATGGCCCAGTCCGGGCTCCAACGGCTCCATCAGGAACTTCGCGCGGACATCGCTCAGTTCGGTCTCCTCGATCTCAGGACGCTGAACTATCAGCATGGCGAAAAACCCCCTTGTACCCGTTTGGACTATTTGGAATAAAGCTCGACGATCAACTGCTCGTTGATCGCTGTGTCAATCTGGGCCCTGGTGGGCAGACTGAAAATTTCTATCCTGCGCTCGGAGTGGTCGACGGTCAGCCACTCGGGAACATTGCGGCTGAGCGTGTCGATGGCATGTTGCACGATTATCAGATCCTTGCTCTTTTCCCGCAAGGTCACCGCGTCTCTCTGGCGCACCTGGTAGGAGGGGATGTCCACCTTCCTTCCATTGACCAGGAAGTGACCATGGTTGACCAACTGGCGGGCCTGCGCCCTGGTGGCGGCCATACCGGACCGCCACACCACATTGTCTAGGCGCAACTCCAGGAACCTGAGCAGGCTTTCACCAGTGACCCCTTCCCCCTGGGCGGCCCTCTCGTAATAACCCCGGAATTGCCGCTCCAGAACACCGTACATGGCCCGCAGCTTCTGCTTTTCCCTCAAGCGGATCAGATAATCGCTCTCCCTTATGCGGCGACGTCCGTGCTCGCCGGGTGGATAGGGACGTCGGTCAACGGGGCACTTGCGCGACTGGCAGATCGACTGGCGGGCCCGACGGCAGGACTTGTGACGAGGACCGGTGTAGCGCGCCATCAGCCTCTTCTTCTCTTCTTGGGGCGGCAGCCGTTGTGAACGGTCGGGGTGGCGTCACGCGGTGACCCCGAGACCTCCAGACCCATGTGCTGGAGGGTCCGCCAGGCATCCTTGCCGGGCCCCGTACCGCTGATGATCACCTCAATCTTCCTGACGCCGTGTTCCCCGGCCTGGCGGGCTGCTTCCTCGGCCGCCAACTGTGCGGCGTAGGGGGTGGACTTTCGGGAGCCTTTGAAGCCCACCGAACCACCTGAGGTCCACACGATGGTATTGCCCTGCTGATCGGTGATGTTGATGATGGTGTTGTTGAAGCTCGCCTTGATGTGGGCTCGCGCATGAGCGATGTTCTTGCGCTGGCGGCGACGTACCCGCTTTTGCGATCCTCTGCTTGCCATTCTGTGAGTCCCTTAGTGCTTGGCCGGCTTCTTCTTGCCGGCGACAGCCATCCGCCGACCCTTGCGGGTCCGGCCGTTGGTATGAGTGCGCTGGCCCCGCACCGGCAACCCTCGACGGTGCCGGATGCCCTGGTAGCAATTGATCTCGGTCTTGCGGCGTATGTTCTGGCTGATCTGGCGCCGCAGGTTTCCCTCCACCTGGTAGTTGGCGTCTATGAAACGGCGGATGGAGGCGGCTTCCTCCTCGGTAAGATCCCGCACCCTGGCGCCAGGATCGATCCTCAGGTGGTCACAGATCTCCAGCGCCCGTGAACGGCCCACCCCGAAAATGTAGGTAAGCGAGATCTCCAACCGCTTGTCCCGCGGTAGGTCGACACCGGCGATTCTGGCCACGGCTCAGCCCTGCCTCTGCTTGTGCCGAGGATTCTCACAGATCACCCACACGCGACCATGGCGCCGGATCACCCGGCACTTCTCACACATTCTTCGGGTCGAAGGCTTGACCTTCATCTGTATCTCCAGACGATTCTTCCCCTGGTGGGGTCGTAAGCGGACAATTCGAGGTCCACCCGGTCACCGGGAAGAATCCGTATGTACCTCATGCGCATTTTTCCCGAGACGTGAGCCAACACAACCAAGCCACCGTCCACCTCCACCTTGAATGTGGCATTCGGAAGGTTTTGAAGAACGGTGCCCTGGACCCGAACGACAGAATCGTTTTCAGTCATTCAAAGTTTAATTGCGCCAACCGCGCACATTTTAGTGAAGACGGGTGGCTTCTAGCAAATTAATTGCGGCCGGGGTGGTGGTCACCAGCGGACCGTCGGGAGTGAGACACACCGTGTGCTCCCAGTGCGCCGAGAGCGACCCGTCGGCGGTCCGCACCGTCCACGCATCCCGGTCCACCCGGGTGGCCGCGCTCCCCAGGTTGAACATCGGCTCGATGCACAGGGCCATTCCTGAACGCAACCGGACTCCCTTGCCCGCAATCCCCAGGTTGGGAACGTCGGGCTTTTCGTGCATCTCGCGACCTATCCCGTGTCCTACATAGCCTTCCACAACCCCATAGCCCTCCCGGTGGGCCACCGCCTCCACCGCCGCCCCGATGTCGCCAATCCGCGCCCCGGGGCGGGCCTTCCCGAGCCCCTCCCACAAGGCCTCCTCGGCGGCGGCCGACAGGGCGGACGCCTCCGGGCGGACCTCTCCAATCGCAAAGGTGCAGGCCGCATCCGCATGGAATCCCCTGTAGATGGCTCCGATGTCGATCGAGAGCAGGTCCCCCTCCTGCAGCCGGCGGTCATCGGGGATGCCGTGAACCACCACGTCGTTGGGAGATGCGCAAATCGAGGCAGGGTAGCCGCGATATCCCAGGAAGGAGGGAACGCATCTCTCGGAGCGAATGATTCTCTCGGCGATCCTGTCCAACTCGAGGGTGGTGACCCCTGGGCCGGCGGCCGAGCGCACTGCTTCATGGGCCTTGGCCACGCAGCGCCCCGCCGCCTCCATCTTCCTGAACTGGGCAGGGGTCTTGAAAGTTATCACACCGGGTAGCGCAGAGGCAGGGTCATCCGAGCGCCGCTATGATCCGCTCGGAGATCTGGTGGATCCGGCCCGCTCCCTCCACGGTGCTTACAATGCCCCGCCGACCGTACAACTCGAGAAGCGGGGCGGTCTGGGTCTCGTACACCTCGAGCCGGCGACGGATCGTCTCGGGGGTGTCGTCCGCCCGGCCCCGGGCCATCATTCTCTCCAGGAGAACCTGGCTATCGACCTCCAGGGAGACCACCCGGTCCAGAGGGATCTCTTCCAGGAGGCGGTCCAGAAGCTCGGCCTGCGGCAGGGTGCGGGGAAAGCCATCCAGTATGAACCCGTGGGCGCAGTCGGAGTCCGCCAACCGCCCGGCCAGCATCTGCCCGGTGATCTGGTCCGGAACGTACTCCCCCGCCTCCATGAGGGCCTTGACCCGGTGGCCCAGATCGGTGCCCGAAGAGACATGGTGGCGGAACATCTCCCCGGTCGAGATGTGGGGAATCCCCAACCTGTGGGCCACGCGTTCGGCCTGAGTGCCCTTTCCGGCGCCGGGGGGACCCAAGAACAACAGCCTCATGGGCCAGAACCCCTCGCCGTCAAGTGAGGAAGCCTTCGTAGTTGCGCATGGTGAGCTGGCTCTCGATCTGCTTCATGGTCTCCAGGGCCACGCCCACCACGATCAGTATGGAGACTCCCGAGAAGCTGATCGGGATATTCCACAGCAGTCCCGCCAAGGCGGGCAGCACGGCGATCACCGCCAGGAAGACCGAGCCGGGGAGGGTGATCCGGTTGAGGATCCTCCCCAGGTAGGAAGCGGTCTGGCCGCCGGGGCGCACCCCGGGGATGAACCCGCCCTGGCGCTGCAGCATCTCGGCCTGGCGGGTGGGATCGAACTGGATGGCGTTGTAGAAGTAGGTGAAGAAGATGATCAGGGAGAAGAGGAGAAACACATACCACCAGGTGATCTGGCCGCCGCCCCCCAGGTTCTCATCCACCCATCGGTAGAGACCCTGCACCCACGCGGCGTCGGAGGGGATGGCGGTGACCAGGAGCGAGGGAAACAGCAACATCGAAGTGGCGAAGATCACCGGGATCACCCCGGCGGTGTTCACCTTGAGGGGGATGTAGGTGCTCTGGCCTCCCATCACGCGCCTGCCGCGAACCCGTTTGGCGAAGGAGACCGGGATACGACGCTGGCCCTGGTCCACATAGATGATGGTGACGATCACCACCAGGAAGACCAGCATGATGACCAGGAAGCGCAACACCAGGCCCACTGCCGCGGTCTGGCCCCAGATCTGGCCGAACACGAAGGGGAACTGGCTGAGGATGGAGACGAAGATGATCAGCGACATACCGTTTCCGATTCCCCTCTGGCTGATCTGCTCTCCCAGCCACATCACGAACGCGGTGCCGGCGGTCATGGTCAGAACGATGAGAGCCACCCGGCCCGGTGTGTAGTTGGGCACCAGGTCGATGCCGTTCGTGAACCGGCCGACGTGGAAGAGGTAGGTGAAGCCCGTGGACTGGATGAGCGCCAGGATCACCGTCGTGTACCGGGTCCACTGGGTGATGACCTTGCGGCCGGCCTCGCCCTCATCCTGCAGCGCCTGCAGCTTGGGAATGACCACCGTCAGAAGCTGCATCATGATCGAAGCGGTTATGTAGGGAATGATCCCCAGGGAGAAGACCGAGAACTGCTCCAGGGCGCCTCCCGAGAACAGGTTGAGGAGGCCATAGATGCCGCCCGCCTGCTGCTGCTCCTGGAAGGCCTGGACCGCGTCCAGGTCGATGCCGGGCACCGGTATGGTGGCACCCAGCCGGTAGACGCCGAAGATGGCCAGGGTGAAGAGGATCTTTCCCCGCAGGTCGGGGACCTTAAACATGTTGCGGTAGATGTTCAGCATGACCGGGTGGCTCCCGACCGGCCGGAGACCATCGACATCAGCCGACTATCTCCCATTTCCCGCCGACTTCCTCGATTTTCCGCCGGGCGGCGGCGCTGAACGCATGAGCCTCGATGGTAATGGGCGACCCAAGTTCCCCATCGGCCAGGATCTTGATCTTTCCCCGCCTCTTCGCCAGGCCGGTGTCCCGCAGGGTGTCGGGAGTCACCACCGAACCCTGGTCGAAGACCGAGAGCGCTCCGAGGTTCACCACCGCGAACTCCTCGCGGTTGGGGCTCTTGAATCCCTTCAGCTTGGGCAGACGGCGCGCCAACGGGGTCTGGCCGCCCTCGAATCCGGCGCGCAGCTTGTTGCGGGCGTTGATTCCCTTGGTTCCCCGACCCGCCTTCTTGCCTCGCCGGGCGGCGCCTCCCCGGCCCATCCGGATCCGGTTCTTCCGGGAACCCGGGGCAGGTTTGAGATCGTGCAGCATCAATCGGTCAGCCATGAGCCTCCTCCACTTCCACCAGGTGGCGGACCCGGCGAATCATCCCGCGTATCTCGGGCCGGTCGGCGTGTTCGACGGTGTGGTCGATGCGACAGAGACCCAGGCCGCGGACCGTCCGGCGCGTCTTCGGCTTCTCACCGATCACGCTGCGACGCAGGGTGACCCGAAGGGTCTTTTCCTCGGTCATCGGACCGCCTTTGGGGCGGCGCGCATCGCCTCGGTGGAGCGGTAGGCATCCAGCAGGGCGGGAGGAACGAACTCCTCGGGACGCTTTCCCCGCAGACGGGCCACCTCATCGGGACGACGCTGCCCCATGAGGGCGTTCATGGTGGCCCGGGCCACGTTGAGATGGGACGGGGAACCCAGCGACTTGGCCAAGGCGTCCTTGATACCGGCCGCTTCGAGGATCTGGCGGACCGCCCCGCCCGCGATCACGCCGGTTCCGGGCGAAGCAGGCTTGATCAGCACCCGGGACGCATCATGCTTGCCGATGGTCTGGTGAATCACGGTGACGCCGGTCATGGGGACGGTGACCATGGAACGGCGGGCCATCTCCATGGCCTTCTGGATGGCGACCGGCACTTCCTTGGCCCGGCCGTGGGCAATGCCCACCCGTCCCGCGCCGTCGCCCACTGCCACCAGGGCGGTGAAGGAGAACCGGCGGCCGCCCTTCACCACTTTGGCCACCCGGCTGATCTTGATGACCCTCTCTTCGTACTGCTGTATCTCTGCCATCGGCTACCTCAAAAACCCAGCCCGTCGGCGCGGGCGGCTTCGGCCAGGGCTCGTACCCTTCCCCCGAACCGGTAACCACCCCGGTCGAAGACCACGGTGTCGACCCCCGCCTCGAGGCTTCGCTCCGCCAAGAGTTTCCCCACCGCACCGGCCGTCTCCACGGTCAATGAGCGGTCGCGAAGTTGCGGTTCCACCGAGGATGCGGCCGCCACCGTGTGGCCCCGGTCGTCGTCGATGACCTGGGCGTATATGTAGCGGTTGGAACGAAACACCGCCAAGCGGGGCCGCTCCGCGCTTCCCCTGATCTTCTTGCGCACCCTCCGATGACGACGCAGCCGCGCCGCGGTACGGGTTGACTTCATATTCTTCCCGCCTTGCCTGCCTTGCGGCGCACCTTCTCGTCGACGTAGCGGATGCCTTTTCCCTTGTAGGGCTCGGGGGGGCGAACCCGCCTGATATCGGCCGCGATGTGGCCGACCTTCTGCTTGTCGATGCCCTTCACGATGATCCTGGTGGGAGCGGGGGTTTCAAAGGTGATCCCCTCGGGCGCCGCTATCTCCACCGGATGGCTGAACCCGAGTTGCATAACCAGACGATCTCCCTGCGACTGTGCCCGGTAGCCCACTCCCACAATGGTGAGTTCTTTCTGGTAACCCTGCACCACCCCGGTGACCATGTTGGCCAGGAGCGTGCGGGACAATCCATGGAGAGACCGCGACATCCGGGACTCGTCGAGCCGCGTAACCAGCGCCTGGCTGTCGGAGATATCGATCCTCACCCGCTCATGGAAGGTCCGGGACAACTCCCCCATGGGACCCTTCACCACCACCCACGATCCCTCCACCGTCAGGTCCACCCCGGCGGGGATCGGTACAGGAGCCATACCCACCCTGCTCATCACCACACCTCGCAGAGGATCTCGCCGCCCAGTCGCCGCCGGCGGGCTTCCCGGTCGGTGAGCAGTCCCTGGGAAGTGGAGACGATCGCCACTCCCATGCCCCCCTGGACACGGTCGATGTCCGATGCTCCGCTGTAGCGGCGATGGCCCGGCTTGGAGATCCGGCGGAGGCCGGAGATGGCGGAGACCTTGTCCTCGGTGTACCGGAGTTCGATCTTCAACATCCGGTGCGGCTTCGAGTCATCCACCCCGGCAACGGAGAACCCGTCCACGAAGCCCTCGGCCGAGAGAATGCGGGCGATGCGTTCCTTCAGCCGGGAGGAGGGCATCTCCACGTGAGGATGTCGGGCGGAGACTCCGTTGCGGATGCGAGTAAGCATGTCGGCCACCGGATCGGTCATCATCGCTACCACGAAGCCTTTCTGATTCCAGGTAGTTCCCCGCGGGAAGCCAGTTCCCGCACGCATATCCGGCACATTCCGAAGTCGCGCAGGAAGGCGCGCGCCCGACCGCACCGGCGGCACCGGTTGTAGGCACGCACCTTGTATTTGGGCTTGCGTTTGGCTTTGGCAATGAGGGATTTACGCGCCACTCGAACTCCTTAGTACAAAGATTCTCTGACCCGGAAGGGAAACCCGAAGGCCGCCAGAAAAGCTCGGGCATGGTCATCGTTATCCGCAGTGGTGCAGATGGTGATGTCCATTCCCCGGGTTTCCGATACCTGGTCGTAATTTATTTCGGGAAAGACCAACTGCTCGTCGAAGCCGAAAGAATAGTTGCCTCTCCCATCGAACGATTTGGGGTTCATGCCCCGGAAGTCCCGCACCCTGGGAATGGCGATCGACATCAAGCGGTCGAAGAACTCCCACATCCTATCTCCCCGAAGCGTCACCGAGATACCCACCGGCATGCCCTTTCTTATCCGGAACCCGGCCACCGATTTGCGGGCCCGGTTCAGGCGGGGACGCTGGCCGGTGATCAGTTCCAACTCCGAGATGGCGTTGTCGACCTGCTTGCGGTCCCTGACCGCTTCCCCGATTCCCATGTTCACCACGATCTTCTCCAGGCGGGGCACCTCCATGGGGTTGGCAAGGCCCAGTTCGCCCCGGAGACTGGCGGCGACCTCCGAGCGGAACCGGTCCCTGAGCCGGGGGGACCCGGCGCCGTTGGCCTGGCTCACAGGTCGCCTCCGCATCTCCGGCACACCCGGTGCTTGCCGCGCTCATCGAAACGCTTCCCGATCTTGGTGGGTCCGCACTCCTCGCAGATGATCATCACGTTGGAGGCGTCGATGGGCATGTCCTTGTCGATAATGCCGCCCTGCATAGTCCCGCTCTGGGGACGTTGATGGCGCTTGGCGGTGTTCACCCCTTCCACGATCACCTTGTTTCTGGCAGAGATCACCCGCGAGATTCTCGACTCGCGGCCGACATCCTTGCCGGTGATGATCTTCACCCGATCGCCGGCCCGCAGCTTCATAACACCTCCGGCGCCAGGGAGACGATCCGCATGAACCGCTTCTCCCGCAGTTCCCGCGCGACTGGGCCGAAGATCCGGGTGCCGCGCGGCTGCCGTGTGGGATCGATGATGACACAGGCATTGTCGTCGAAGCGAATGTAGGTCCCGTCGGGACGGCGTCGCTCCTTGCGGGTGCGCACCACCACCGCCCGGACCACCTCCCCTTTCCTGATCACTCCCCCGGGAACGGCTTCCTTTACGGCCACCACGATCTCGTCCCCCACACGAGCATAGCGGCGACGGGTGCCGCCCAGCATTCCTATGCACAGCACCGAGCGGGCGCCGGTGTTGTCAGCCACCCGCAGCCTGCTCTCTTTCTGGATCACTTGGCCCTCTCCAGTATCTCGGTCATCCTCCAACGCTTCTGGCGAGAGATCGGACGGGTCTCCACAATCCGCACCGTGTCACCGGCCCGGGCGTCGTTGTCCTGGTCGTGAACGTGGTAGAGCCTGGTCTTTCTGACCACCTTGTGATAGCGGGGATGCTTGTAGGAGGTGGCAACCCTCACCGAGATGGTCCGGTCCCGTCGATCCGAGGTGACCACGCCCACCCGGCTCTTGCGTTTACGCCGGTCACTCATGGGCCGAAGCCTCCTGCTGGGCATACCAGAGCTCTATCTCCCTCTGCCGGAGGATGGTGCGTATCCGGGCCACGGTTTTCTTCACCGCCCTGAGGCGGGCGGTGTTGTCCAGTTGGTTGGTGGCCAACTGGAAACGGAGGTTGAAGAGCTCCTCCTTTGATTCGGCGAGTTTCTCGGAGAGCTCCCGAAAGTTCAACTCGCGCAACTCGGCCGGCTTCATGCTTCCTCCCTGGCTACAAACCTGGTCTTGACGGGAAGCTTGTGTCCCGCCTTGCGCATCGCCTCCCGGGCAAGGTGCTCGGGCACGCCGCCCAACTCGAACATGATCCGACCGGGCTTCACCACCGCCACCCAGAACTCCGGGTTACCCTTCCCCGACCCCATTCGGGTCTCGGCCGGCTTGGCAGTCACCGGCTTGTCGGGAAAGATGGTTATCCACACCCGTCCGCCTCGTCTAACCGACCGCGTTATAGCCACGCGGGCAGACTCGATCTGGCGGGCGGTGACCCATCCGGCGGTCAGCGCCTGCAAGCCGTACTCTCCAAAGTTCACCTTGGTGCCGCCCTTGGCGATTCCCTTCCTCCGGCCCCGATGGACCTTGCGGTGCCGGGTTCTCTTGGGCATCAACATCAGGAACGCTCCTCCGACGATTTTTCCTCGCCCGCCGGCGCACCAGCCGTCGAACCGGCGGGATCGGAGTCTTCCATTTCCCACATCTCGTCGGTGTCCTGGGTGGCCCGCTTGCGGCCTCCCCCCGCCTCGATCACGCGTTTGCGGCCATCCCGCTTGGGCGCCGCGGGCTGGACCGGACGCTTGCCCCCGCCCGCCTCGATCAGGCGTGGGCCCTTCCTTCCTCCGGCTGCGGCCTCGGCACGCGCCTTGGCCGGCGTGCGGCGACGCCGCGTGGGGCCGCCGGCTGCCAGGGCCACCTCCGCGGCGATCTTCTCCCCCGAGGAGGGGGCCTTGAACACGTCGCCCTTGTAGATCCAGACCTTCACGCCGATGGTCCCCACCATGGTATGGGCGGTCGCCACCCCGTAGTCGATGTCGGCCCGGATGGTGTGAAGAGGGACCCGGCCCTCCAGGTACCACTCCCTGCGGCCCATGTCGGCCCCGCCCAATCTGCCCTTGCACTCCACCCGCACTCCCTGGGCGCCTGCTTTCCGGGCTGTACCCAGCGCGCGCTTCATCGCGCGGCGAAAGGAGACGCGGTTCTCCAACTGGTCGGCGATCCCCTGCGCGAGGAGCTGGGCGTCCAGTTCGGGATCCTTGACCTCGATGATGTTGAGCTTGATCGATTTGGACGTAAGTTTCTCCAGGCCCTTGCGCAGCCGCTCGGCTTCCGTTCCACGGCGGCCGATCACCACCCCGGGTCGGGCGGTATGGATCTCCACCACCACCCGGTCGCGGGTCCTCTCCACCTCGATGCGGGAAACCGCTCCTCGCAGGAGCCTCCCCCGCAGGTAGTCGCGTATCTGCCAATCCTCGTTGACCAGGTTCACGTAGTCCCGGTCCGAATACCACTTGGACTTCCAGTCGGTCACAACTCCCAAACGGAACGAATACGGATGGGTCTTCTGTCCCATTAGATCTCCTTTCCGTCGTAGGTGGAGTCGGCCACCACAATGGTCAGATGACTGGTGCGCTTGCGAATCCGGGCAACCCGGCCCCTCGCCCGGGCTCGGAAGGACCGGAGCGTGGGGCCTTCATCCACGAATGCGGCCTCCACCCTCAGGTCGTCGGGATCCAACTCCAGATTGTTCTCGGCGTTGGCGACCGCCGAGTTCAACACCTTGAGAATGTCGGGGGCGGCGCCCCGGTTGACGGCGGCCAGGACGTGCCGCGCCTCGGAGACCGGCTTTCCTCTCACCAGGTCGGTTACCCGCCTCATCTTGTAAGGGGAGTGACGCAGGAAACGGGCGCGGGCCTGGGTCCTCACTTCTTCCTCACCACCTTCTCGCGCTTGCCGCCCGGATGCTTGCGGAAGGTCCTTGTGGGAGCGAACTCTCCCAACTTGTGGCCGACCATCGACTCGGTCAGGTAGACAGGGACATGGCGGCGTCCGTCGTGGACGGCGATGGTGTGGCCGATCATGGCCGGTATCACAGTGGACCGCCGGCTCCAGGTGCGGATCACCCTCTTCTGGCGCGCCGCGTTGAGCTCCTCGACCTTCTCCAGCAGATGGTCATCCACGAAAGGGCCTTTCTTCAAACTTCTGCCCACTGTTACCTCCGACCCTTGGCATATCGACGGCGAACGATGTACTTGTTGCTCTGTTTGTTCTTCTTGCGGGTGCGTCCCTCCGGCCTCCCCCAGGGGCTGACCGGCGTCCGTCCTCCCGAAGACTTTCCCTCTCCCCCGCCCAGCGGGTGGTCGACGGGGTTCATGGCCACTCCCCTGGTCTGGGGCCGCACTCCCTTCCAGCGATTGCGGCCGGCTTTCCCCAGCTTGACCAACTCGGCCTCGGTGTTGCCAACCTGCCCGATGGTAGCGCGGCAGTCCAGGGGAACCATGCGCATCTCGCCGGACGGAAGCCGGAGTAGGGCCATCCCCCCTTCCTTGGACATGAGTTGAACCGACGATCCCGCCGACCGGCCGATCTTGGCGCCTCCGCCGGGGCGGAGCTCCACTGCATGTACGGTCGTCCCCGCCGGGATGTTGCGGAGCGCCATCGCGTTACCCGGGCGGATCTCGGCTTTCGGTCCGGAACTGATCCGATCCCCGACACCCACTCCCACCGGAGCGAGAATGTACCTCTTCTCCCCGTCGACGTAATGGAGCAGGGCGATCCGGGCGTTGCGGTTGGGGTCGTACTCGATGGCAGCCACCTTGGCGGGCACGCCGTCCTTGGTTCTCCGGAAGTCGATCACCCGGTACCGGCGCTTGTGACCTCCTCCCCGATGACGGGAGGTGATCCGTCCGTGGCTGTTGCGCCCCGCCTTGGAAGGCCGGGGAGCCAAAAGGGATTTCTCGGGACGGCTGCGCGTGATCTCCGAGAAGTCGGAGACGGTCTGGAAGCGCCGGCCGGGAGAAGTGGGATTGCGTTTTATCACTGCCATCTCTACACCCCGAACAGATCGATGGAGTGGCCGTCGGCCAGTTTCACCAGGGCCCGCTTGGTGTCTTTGCGCTTGCCCATGGTGCGACGGGTACGCTTGCGCTTTCCGCGCCTGTTGTAGGTGTTGACCGAGAGCACGTCCACTTCGAAGATGGATTCCACCGATTGGCGGATCTCTGTCTTGTTGGCCCGAGGGTCCACCAGGAAGGAGTAGGTGTTATTGGACTCGATCAGGTCGAATGACTTCTCGGAGACCACCGGTCCCAGAATCACGTCGTGCGGATACTTCATGACGCCTTGGCCTCCATCGGCTCCGGGGAGCCTCCCAGATTCCAGGTACCCGCACAGAACAGCAGGTCCCTGGCCCAAAGCACGTCGTAGGGAGTGACGTACCGGGCTTCGGCGATCCGGACGTCGGGGAGATTCCGGAAGGATCGCTCCTCGGTTCCACCCCGCCGCTCGACAACTACCAGGGTCTTTTCCTCCAAGCCGATCGCCTCCAGGAGGGCGAGGGCCGTCTTGGTGTGGGGAGTCTCCCACTCGAGGGGGACCACGGTGTGAATGGCTCCCTCCGAGGCCCGGGCCGACAGAGCGCTCGCAAGCGCCAGCCGGCGCATCTTGGCCGGAGTCCGCTGGTGATAGCTGCGAGGCTTGGGGCCGTGGGCCACGCCTCCCCCGCGCCACATGGGGGAACGGATCGAGCCGTGGCGGGCCCTTCCGATTCCCTTCTGGCGCCAGGGCTTGCGGCCTCCGCCCCTGACCTGGGCCCGGGTCTTGGTGGAAGCGGTTCCCGAGCGCCTACCGGCCATCTGGGCCGTGACCACCTGGTGCAGGACCGGAAGGTTGGGGGAAATCCCGAACACCGACGGATCGAGAGAAGTCTCTCCGTGGAGAACTCCGTCACGGTCATACAGGGGAGCGGTCAACTCAACCACCGGCCTTCACCGCCCTTCTTACCAGAACCAAACCCCCTTTGGGACCGGGCACTGCACCCCTCAGAAGTAGGAGGCCTTCTTCGGGGAGCACCTTCACCACCTCGAGATTGAGGACGGTGGTGCGCTGGGCGCCCATGCGGCCGGGCATGGCCTTTCCCCGGAAGACCCGGGATGGGGTGGCGCAGGCGCCTATCGCCCCGCCGGCCCGATGCTTTTTGTGGTTGCCGTGACTGGCGCACTGTCCTGAGAAGTTGTGTCGCTTCATCACTCCCTGAAAGCCCTTGCCCTTGGAGACGCCGGTCACATCGGCCCGCACGCCCTCCTGGAAGACCGCATCCACTTCGATCGTCGAGCCAGGCTCGAACAGGTCGGAGTCCTCCACCGGAGTCTCCACCAGGTGAGGGGAGGGATCCACCCCCGCCTTGGCGAAATGCCCGGCCAGCGCCCTTCCGACCCTCGCGCTGCGGGCCGTCTCCAACGCCAGTTGCACGGCTTCGTAGCCGTCCTTCTCGGCGGTCTTGATCTGGACCACCCGGCAGGGACCGGCCTTGATTACGGTGACCGGCACGGCCTGGGCCGACTCGTTGAAGATCTGGCTCATCCCCAGCTTGGTGCCCAGAATGGTGTTCACAGCTTTATCTCCACTTCCACTCCGGCGGGAAGATCGAGACGCATCAGCGAGTCCACCGTTTTGGCGGTGGGGTCGAGAATGTCGATCAGGCGTTTGTGAATTCGCATCTCGAAGTGCTCCCGGGAGTCCTTGTCCACATGCGGTCCTCGAATGACGCAGTAACGATGAATCTCGGTGGGCAAAGGAACAGGACCCTTGATCTTTGCCTGGGTACGAGTCACGGTAGCGGCGATCTTCCGCGCCGACTCGTCCACGCTCTGGTGGTCATAAGCCTTGAGCTTTATGCGGATCTTATGCGATTCATCCATGAAGTGTTTCTACTGCTTTTCCTGTTCCGTCTTTTGGCTTTCTGGTCTTTATTGGTTCTTGGAGTTTGCACTCGTTTCTTTCGAATGGTTATTTGGTGATTTTGGTTACCC
>JAAXHN010000030.1 GCA_012270885.1 Acidimicrobiia bacterium
TGTTGGCGGCCATGGAAAATTGCACAGATGTGGCCGTCGAAAGTTGCGCAGATGTGGCCATGGAAAATTGCACACTTTTGGTTCCTGAAGAGGCTTTTAGGGGGGAGCCACAAGGAGGGTCTCGAGAAGTTCGCCGCGGGGGCGAGATTTTGTTACCTAGCGTCTCTACCGAGAGGAGGAGACGTTATGTTTGGGAGCGACAAGAGGGTGCTGCTGCGACACTATCTGGAGCAAGGAATGAGCAAGGCCGCCATCGCGCGGCAGTTGGGAGTCAGCCGGCGGACGGTCTACTACTGGATCAAGACGGGCCAGTTGAACCGGGGAGAGAAGGAGGAACCGGCCCAGTACGGACCGAGGCGGTCTGTGCGGTCGAAGCTGGATCCGTACAAGGCGATCATCGACGCTCGTCTGGCCGAGTATCCGAAGTTGACGGCGACGCGGCTGTTCCGGGAAGTCCGGAAGGCGGGTTATCCCGGGGCCTACGGACAGGTGAAGCGCTACGTTCGCCAAGTGCGGCCGCGGGTGGTCCAGGAACCGGTCCAACGGTTCGAGACCCCTCCGGGGCACCAAGGGCAAGTGGACTTTGCGGATTTCCGGTTGCCGTGGGGCAAGCGGTACGCCCTGATCGTGGTGCTGGGCTACTCCCGGTTGTTGTGGTTTCGGTACTACGAGCGCAAGACGATGCCGGTGGTGATGCGGGGCCTGGAGGCCTCGTTCACTTACTTCGGGGGTGTCCCTGGGGAACTTCTGTTCGACCAGATGAAGGCGGTCATCGTCCGGGATGGGCGCGAAGAGGGCGGACGGTTGATCGAGAACCGGGAGTTCGTTCGCTTCAGCCGCCACTGGGGTTTTCGGGTGCGGGCCTGCCGACCCTATCGAGCTCAGACGAAGGGGAAGGTGGAGCGGCCGGTCCGCTACATTCGGGAGAGTTTCTTCTATGGCCGGGACTTCGTCTCGGACACCGATCTCAACGCCCGGGCTCGGAAGTGGCGGGACGAAGAGGCCAATGTCCGCAACCACGGGACGCTCAAGGAACGGCCCGTGGACCGGTTCGAGCGGGAGCGTGAGACTCTAACTCCTTTGGCCACTTGGCCTTACCACTCCACTGTGGTTCCACTGCCGAAGCCGTCGGCAACTCCGGTACCGGCGACGAACTGGCCGCGTATGGTGGACGTCGAGCGCCGTCCCCTGACCGAGTATGCCCGCCTCACGGGAGGGGTGTCGTGAACGTGCCTTCCCGTCGTGAGCGCATCGCCGCCCAGCTTGCGGACCTGAAGATGCCGGGTGCCCTGGAAGCCCTGGATAGCGTACTCTCCGGAGTGGATGGTGGAGGGACCACCGCCTCGGAAGCCATCGAACGGCTCCTGGCGGCCCAGATCGCCCTGCGCAACAGCCGGCGGCTGGAGGCGGCGATGCGTTCCAGCCGACTGCCGACGATCAAGACGCTCGCGGAGTTCGACTTCAGCTTCCAGCCTTCGATCAAGCGGGAGCAGATCGACTCGCTGCACGAGCTGGGCTTCGTGGAACGACGGGAGAACATCGTCTTCCTGGGTCCGCCCGGGGTGGGCAAGACGCACTTGGCCATCAGCCTGGCGATCGCCGCGGCCGAGCGTGGTCGGCGGGTCTACTACGGGACGTTGGTGGACCTGATTGACTCATTGGAGGAAGCGAAAGCGGCGGGCCGGCTCAACCACCGGCTCAAGACCCTGACCCATCCGGCGCTCCTGGTGGTGGATGAGATCGGCTACCTACCGGTTAGCCAGAGCGGAGCGGTCCTGTTCTTCCAACTGGTGAACCGGCGCTACGAGCGGGCCTCGACGGTATTGACCTCGAACAAGGGCTTCGAGGAATGGGGCCAGATCTTGGGGGACGAGGTGATGGCGGCGGCGCTTCTGGACCGGATCCTGCACCGGTGCCACATCGTCAACATCCGAGGCAATAGCTACCGGTTGAGGCACCACGCGGAGCTCTCGAAGGCGATCCATCCGACCGCCGCCCGAGCCGTCAGTGCCCAGGAATCGGGCTTGGGGAGGAGGGGGGCATGAGGGGACCAGGTCCGGCCGCGGGAGCCCCCGTGGCGGTCGCTACGCTCCCTTCACGGGGGCTCCCGCGACCTGTGCAATTTTCAGTGGCCAAAAGTGTGCAATTTTCGAAGGCCAAGAGTGTGCAATTTTCAACGGCCATTGACAAGGATCCAGCCTCCGGAACCCGGGGAGCCTCTCCAGGCCGCCTCCCGCAGGGACTCCTCGCTCTCGGCAGTTCGAATCTGGAGGGCGATGGTGGTTCCCAAGGGCGCCTCCGCATCCCACCCGATGGAGACTTGACGGACGCCGGGTTCGAACCGGTGCGCCGGTGAGACATAGGTCTCGGCCAACTCCCGCGTGTAGATGTTCCCCGGGTCGCGGAGCATCTGGCCGTGCGGGCCCACGGTGGGAAGCCAGGTCCTGTCCCGAAGGGAAAAGCCGTCGGGTCCGTTCCAATAGAGGACCGACGGAGTCGTGTGCCGGATGGGTTCCCCGGGGCGATCGAGGCTTCCGTCCCGCTTGTGGTTGAGCA
>JAAXHN010000031.1 GCA_012270885.1 Acidimicrobiia bacterium
CTCCCCGGAGGTGCGGATGATTAGGTCGGCGTCGGGCATCTCGGGGACCCCCAGCCGGGCAGCCAGGGCGGACTCGTCCACGTCCCCGGGTTGGAGCCGTCCCGCCGCCACGTCGGCCGCCAGGGTGCGCGCCGCGTCGGCAATCTCCCGGCGAGCCCCGTAGTTGAAGGCGATCACCAGGTTCAACCTGGTGTTGTGGGAGGTGAGAGCCAGGGTCTCCTCGATCCGCCCCCGGACACTGTCGGGTATCCGGGGGTCCGAGAGATCCCCCGCCACGTGCAGGCGCGCTCCCCGCTCCACCAACTCATGCCCCCGGCGCAACAGCAGGTCGTCGCAGAACTTCATCAGAAAGGACACCTCGTCGGCCGAACGCTGCCAGTTCTCGGTGGAGAAAAGAAACAGGGTGAACCACTCGATCCCCGCCTCCAGGGCACCCTCCAGCACGTCCAGGACCGCCTTTTCCCCCGCGGCATGCCCGGCCACCCGGGGGAGGCCGCGCTTCGCGGCCCAGCGCCCGTTCCCGTCGAGGATGACGCCCACATGGCGGGGATGGGCGACGCTCATGAGGGCGCGGCCAACGACCGAAAACTCCGGTCGAGATGCACTTCCAGGAACCTACAGACCACGCTCATGGCCTGTCGCGACAGATCGACCGTGGTCGGGGGCAGATCACCCAGGTCGGCCCGGGCCAGGTCGCGAAGGTGCTGGGTCACTCCCCCCACGAGCCGCACCGATCCCTGGATGTGACACCCCTCACACGTTACCCCTCCACCTGCGAAATTGAACCGGGCGAGGCCGTCCGTCCCCCCACACGAGGCGCACCACTCCAGGGCCGGCGCCACCCCCACCACCTCCGCCAGACGCAGCAGGAAGGCCGTTGTCAAACTAGGGATATCCTCCGCCCGCGATAGCACCTCCAGGCTCTCGGCCAACAGGTCGAACAGAGTCCGTGAGCTCTGCTCGGGCTGGGCAACCCCGTCGGCGGCGTTCACCATCGTCGAGGCCGCCAGCAGGCGATCCAGGTCGGTACGCAACTCCGGATAGGCCGACACCACCGTGACCGAGGTGATCAGATCGAGTTTCCTGCCGCGATGCAACACCAACTCCACCCGGCAGAAGGGCTCGAGTCTGCCCCGCAGCTTGCTCCGAACTCGGCGGACTCCCCTCGCCACGGTGCGCAACTTCCCCCGCTCGGGACTGAGCAGCACCACGACCCGGTCCGCTTCGCCGAAGGGATAGCTGCGAAGCACTATCCCCTCCTGATGGCTGATCTTGCTCATATCAGGGTCTTCTGGGGGTCGGAGCTATTCACCCAGGCCGCTCCGAGGTGGAGACTCACACCACCACATTAACCCACTCGCCCTCTCCCCGGAAGGCTTGAAGATTGATCGCGAAGATCTCGGCCAGTCGATCTGCGTACTGGGGCGAAAAGCCCCCAAGGTGAGGAGTGAGCACTACCTTGTGATGGGTCCACAAGGGCGAATCCTCGGGAGGCGGCTCCGGATAGGTGACGTCCAGGCCCGCCCCACGGAGTTCCCCGGAGTCAAGAGCATCCAACAGAGCCTCGATGTCCACCGTGGAGCCCCGGCCCACGTTCACGAACCATCCGTCTCCCAGCGCCTCCAACTCGGCCTTCCCCACCTGCGGCGGCGCGCCACGTCCAAAAGGGAGCGCGTTGACCACCGCGTCCGCCCTCTGGAAAACCTCGACGGTCCCCTCCGGGCCGTAGACCTCGGAGGCCACCCCCTCGTAGGAGTCGGGATGCCGTTTGGTGCCTATCACCTCCATTCCCCAGGCCTTGGCCCGCCAGGCTATCTCCTCGCCCACCGCTCCCAGTCCCAGGATTCCCAGGGTGGCTCCGGTCAGTTCGTGACACATCGCCTGCCTCCAGATTCCCCGATCGCCATAGCGCACGGACTTTCCCACCCGCCGGGTCATGGCCAATAACAGCGCGAAGGCGTGCTCCGCCACCGCAGGAGCGTTGGCGCCCCGCCCCGAGGTCAGGCGGATGCCGGCCTCAGCCAACGTCTCCCAGGGATAGCTGTCACAACCCGAGGAGATCGACTGTATCCAGCGCAGACCGAGCGAAAGGCACTCGTCGGTCCAGATGAAGCTGACGAGAATCTCCGACCGGGGATCCGCGAGGCTCTCGGTCAAGCTCTCCAGGTCCGGCGGGGAGATCACCTCCACTTCCGGGACCATGGCCAGGCTGTCGCGCACACCCCACGGATGACAGGGATGGAGCACCACCCGGTGCGGAGCGCTCATCGGCGCAGTGGAGTCATGACCCGAAGACCGCGTCCCACAGGACCCCCAGCTCTGCCCAGACCCGGCGCGACGTCCACAACAGCAACAGCCCCATCAGGGCAACGCCCGCGGCGGTGAGCAACAACCGTATCCGGTACACCCATCGCTCCTCGGGTGCGTTGTACCGATAGGAGAATGCGACATGTCCTCCATCGGGCGAAGCCTGTGAGGTCACCTGGGGCGGCGCGGCGACCGGCGTCTCACCTCTGACATCCAAGGGATGTTCGGGCGGTTCGTCCCGGGTCTCGGACAAACTATCCAGCGACTGGCGGATCGTCATCCTCGGAGTCTCCGGCTCGGGCACTCCGAATCCGGCGGCCCGGGACAAGAGACCCTCGGGCATCTCCAAAACCACCTCGAGGGAGCGAAGTAGCCCGGGATGGATGGGAATCTCCACTCCCCGTTCCCAGTCCTTGACCTGTGACTGGGGAACCCCAAGCTGGCGGGCGAGTTGCCTCCTATTGAGGCCGCGCCGACGGCGAAAGCTCTCGAGTATCTCCCCGAAAGTGGGACCGGCGGCCGAACGCTGCGAAGTGCGCTGACTCATCAATCAATAAGAATACGACCCCGGCGGCGTCTTGGCGTACAACCCAGCTAATGGGTGGGATTGGCGGGCACGCTGTCGGGCTCCGGGTCGGCGGTGACTCGCATCTCCCCCACTCCCTTGACGTTCCAGCACAGGGTGAGACCCTCCGGAACCAGTATCCGGAACGGGCCACCTCTCTCCCGGGGAAGAGGGTCGTCACCCAACCCGTAGACAACCACGCCCTTGGAGGAGAGTTCCTCCAGAGGTATGGACGCTCGGTAAACCCCATCATCACTCTCCACCGACACGTAGCCACCTTGGGGACCCGACGCCTCCAAGAGCGCCCCGGCCGAGACCCCGATCCGCTGAATCTCCCCCTCGCTTACCTGCCCCGACAACCCGGCCAGATCTTCCATCGCCCACTCGCCGGGACTATCAACCAGCCCGGTGATCCTTATCACCGGAACCGTGTCGTGCAGATGGGAGGCCATACCCATCACGGTAACAGCCTTTGGTACCCTTCCAATCGGAGGCGAGCGAGCGCCTGGTGGGCTCCCCGGTCTTCAAAACCGGTGGGGGGTCACAAGACCCCCGGCGGGTTCGATTCCCGTCCGCCTCCGCTAGAGCCAGGGGTGGTTTCCCAGGTCAGAGCAATCTTGAAGTTACGAGTTACGGGTTGGGCTACATCCGTGGAAGCGGTGGAAGCTCGTAAGGGACGCCCCGATGTACAACCGCCCGCCCGTCGTTAGCCCACTGGCGTAGTTCCGGGAACCCGAACGCGGCTCGTTTGATTCGCTGCCACCTCTCGTGTTAGTGACAGAGCTAACGCCGCAAACCGCCAGGGACCGTTAGGAAAGAGAGCCGGAGTCGAGCTTTACTACGGGCTTGGGGTTCTCACCTATAAGTTCGTCTACGAGGTCGCTGTTTAAACCCACCAACTTGCTCCACCTCGATCTTCGATCACCAGACGGCGTGCAGTCAAGCCCCCTACCAGGAGAGTTGCCAGTTGGAGTTCCGCGAGCCGAGGAGTCACCATAGTCAGGAGTTGTCACAGCCGAAGACCTATCTTGCAGCCTGGCAATATGGGGGGACTGGGCACGGTCAATCCGATACGGGGTAGTGATTCCGCACCTCCATCGCTGGAGGACATACCAAAAACGGCGTAACGTTAGTGTTACGATATTTGAGGGAGTGATTATGAGGGAATTAATAAGAGAACTGGACGAAGCTCGGCGCCAGGCTGGTCTTTCGAAAACGGACTTGGCCCACTTGGCCGACACCCAACCTGCCTCGGTGCGGCGCCTCTTCAGCAAAAACGGCCACAACCCACAGGTTGCGACCCTCGCTTCCTTAGCTGAGGTCCTTGGACATGAGCTCCGGATCACGCCGAGGTCGCAAAGAGAGCGTTTGGCCGCCATTGAGAAAGCTAACGGGACCGGGTTGGTAGCCGAGGACTTACGCCAACTCGAGGGGGGACCATTTTCCACGATCCTTGCTGATCCGCCTTGGCGTTTCATGAACCGCACGGGCAAGGTCGCTCCTGAGCATCGTCGACTTTCCCGTTATGACACGATGACGACGGCGGCGATCCGCGCCATGCCGGTGAATGAGATCACTGCGCAGAATGCCCACCTGTATCTGTGGGTACCGAACGCTCTAATCGCCGACGGCCTAAGGGTGATGGAATCGTGGGGTTTCACCTATAAGTCGAACATTGTCTGGGCGAAGCGCCGGAAAGATGGTGGTCCGGATGGGCGAGGTGTCGGCTTCTACTTCCGGAATGTGACCGAACTGGTCCTATTCGGCGTTAAGGGAAGCATGCGGACGCTGGCACCCGGCCGACGCCAGGTGAACATGATTGAGACCCGCAAGCGCGAGCATTCCCGCAAACCGGACGAGCAGTACGACCTCATCGAGGCCTGCTCGCCGGGACCGTACCTGGAGCTATTCGCCCGCTACTCCCGGCAAGGCTGGACCTCCTGGGGTCTTGAAGCCGACGACAAGGTGATTCCGCGGGGAAAGCAACACGCTGCGTACAGGTGAGAGATAGGCCGCCCTACCGCAGATCAGTTCCCTTGCGATTGAAGCATCAGGTCATAGGCTTCGACTAGGAGTTCCTGGTACTCGCTACCTTTGGAGCGTTTTGCTTCAGCGCGGGCGTCCCGGGACTTGTAGGCGCGTTCGATCCCGTGGATTCGTTCCGGCTGGATACCTACAAGAAGAAGCGGACATTCGCCGCCTCCTCCGAGAACGATCCTCTGCATGAGTTTTTCCCAATGGGTAGTAGAGGCACCGTACTTGGACTGGCCAAGACCCCTGTTGTTACGAATTGTCTCCTTGAGAAGAGCTTGAAGTTCAGGGCCTCGGGTAACGATCACGCCCACGGCGATGGCGTCTTCACTGTGAAGGGCCCGAAAGCGGATCAGATCCCTATCGAAGAAGGGATCCTTGTTGTTCCACTCCATTTCCACCGCAATGCCGGGGAACGGACTGGAGATGGAACCCACCCCAAACATGTCTATCCAGTGGCTTCGCCCTCTCGAGACCCGTCTGGTGTCACCGTGGAATCCAATCCGCTTCTCTACCGTGATCATTCTGCTCCCCCAAACCTCACCATCGTGCATGACGTTGAGCGACTGATCGAAGCGTTGGACAAACGGAGTCTGGTTCCCTCCGCCAGCTATGAGTTCATCCAGCGTTGGCTCAAAACACGCCAGCGCTCCCCGGAGATCACAGAATCGATCGGCAAATGCCCGCTCAAGGATCACATCAGCGTAGTGGGTAACCCCGTAAAAGTACCCGCTTGGAAGCCCATCAACCGTCGGGGGTTTCACCCGGCCAGCCGGGTCAAGCACTTCCTCCTGCATCGACTGTGTCACTGCCAGAGATTGTAAGCAACCAACCCCACCCGCTTTAGATGTTTGGACTAACCGAGTGATGTATCTACAATGGCTCATGCTCTTACCAGTTAAGGCAGTTGCTATTGGGAGAGCAGAAGAATGGCCCCGCAGAAGCGGGCAGACAGAAAGGAAGACGCTATGGATCGCGTTGCTCAAGTCTCCGTGCGGTGGGCACGGCGGATGCAGGACCCCAATATCGATGGGGTTCACACTCATTTCATGCTGGTTCCAGCAAAGAACCTCCCGGCTGGGATTCCCCTGGATCCCAACCCGCGGGCACAGAACATCAACAGACCCGTGTATCGGGCGGTTGGACGGTCATTGCGTCAGGAGGGAGATGCCATCCCCGGTAGCTTCCATCTCCAGCATCGGGGCCTTACTTTGATCGCCTCCTCGGTCGAGAGAATAGTTAAGGGTGGCCCTGGGGGTCTGGACCTACTCGAGTTGCACTTTCCGCCAGGATACGGGATCATTGACGGAGGCCACTCCTATGAGATCATCCTAAAAGCCCAGCGTCAGGAAGCGGTTCCTGATGACGAGTTCGTCAAACTGGAGGTCATCACCGGCTCCGAGTTGGAGTCCCTCGTCACGGACATTGCTGGTGGTCGGAACACCAGCATCCAAGTTCACGCAAAGTCCCTCCTCGATCTCGGCAAGAAGTTTGACTTCTTGAAAGGTGAACTCGCGCTACACGGCTGGGAGGACCGGGTTGCTTGGCACGAGCACGACAACGGAGCAGTGGATGTAGTTGATGTGATAGCTAGGCTGTCATGTTTCGACATAGCCACATACCCGGACCGTCACAGTCATCCGGTGGCCGCTTATGCCCGCAAGGGTTCCCTGCTAAGCCGCTTCCAGCAACAACCGAACCTGTACGAGAGGTTGGTTCCGATTGTTCGCGATGTCCTCTACCTCCACGATTGGATCGCATACGACGCGGAGGAGCGGTGGCAGGCGGTGGGCGGCGCCTCCGGCCGTGGCGGCAAATACGGCAGCCTGGACATGGTCGATCACCGGAACCTCAACCGGCCTCCCTTTACGTTCCCTTTCCTCGACCAGACATCGGATCACCGACTCCGCCCAACGGTTGTGCTACCCATCCTGGCCACCTTCCGACTCTTGCTCCAGCCAGATCCTCCTACTGGCCACCCGCCAGCGCAGTGGCAGAACGGGTTCTCCGAGGCGTTGGCCGTATGGAATGAAGTAGGAGGCCGCCTCCTACAGGGCTTCTACGAGCATTACACGACGATGGGGCGAAACCTCCATGCCACTGGCCGCTCGCCTGCCCTTTGGAGGGCACTATGCAACGAAATGGCCGTGTCGCTGGCTGACCATAGGCGGAGAACGGAAAACGACGCCACCCAGAGCGCGTTGATGGACCCTTCACAGCTAAAACTCCGGTGACAGGTTCATCGCCACGAAGTCGTAGTCGATGAACCGCCCCGATTTTATCGGAGAGCGAGGTGTGCCCCCACTTTCGTGGAGTCGGGTTATTTGAATTGGCGGTGTGATCGACCCAGAGAAGGAGGGTCTTCATGCCGTATCGATATCCACCCGAGTTCCGTCGCAGGGTGTTGGACCTGCTTGCTGGGGGGATGTCTCCGATTGGTTCGAGGATCCGGCGGTGGTTGAACCAGTCCACGTATTCGAGGGTGGCGTATTTCGACGTGGTCGAGGTTCCGCCAGGGTCCTTTGTTGCGGATCAGTTCGGTCTTGTACAGCCCGATTACCGACTCGGCCAGGGCATTGTCGTAGGTGTCGCTTACTGACCCGACCGATGGTGTGATCTCGGCTTCGGCCAGTCGGTTGGTGTATCGAATTTGACAGAAATTGGGTGCCGGCGTCGGAGTGGTGGACCAGCCCTTGGTCGGGTTTGCGTGCCCATAGGGCCTGTTCCAGGGCGTCGAGCGCCAGGTCGGTGCGCAGGGTGGTGGCTGTCCGCCATCCGACGACCAACCGCGAGTAGGCATCGATCACGAACGCCTGTGTACACGAATCCCGACCAGGTCGGAACATAGGTCAGATCGGCCAGCCACAGGCGGTTGGGAGCCGAGGCTGTGAACTGGCGTCGACCAGATCAGCCGGCCTGGTTGTGTTTTCGACTGGGATGGTGGTGCGGCGCTTTTTGTCTCTGACCACGCCCTGGATGCCCAGATCACCCATCAAACGCTCCACCGTGCAACGAGCTACCACTGTTCCTTGGCGGCGGAGTTGGAGCCATACCTTGCGGGCGCCGTACACCCCATAGTTCTCCTCCCACACCCGCCGGATCAGAGGTCTCAGTTCAGCGTCCCGGCGGGAACGAGCAGAACACCGATCGGGTTCCCCCCGGCGGCGTTTGTGCTCATAATAGGTGAAAAGGGGCGATCGGCAACTGCTCACAGATCGGCTCGACCCCAAACTCTTCCCGATGTTCGTCCACAAAATGCGGTCATCTCCTCGGTAGGCGGTCGAGCTCCGCCTAGACGGAAATACGCCGACGCCTTCCGCAGGATCTCATTAGCCCGCCGCAACTCACGGTTCTCACGACGCAACTCCTCAGAGTTCTGTCAACTGCTCCGTTGTCAGACCCGACCGAACACCCCGGTCTCGTTCTGCCTGACGGACCCACTTACGCAGAGTCTCCGAAGTACAACCCACTTTCTCGGCGATCAAAACAGATCGCCGCCCACTGCGAACGATGCTCGCCCTGATGGGCAAACACCAACCGGACAGCCCGCTCCCGGACCTCCGGCGAATACATACTTGATCTACCCATAAAACCCCATTCTCCCAACCAAAAGCCTCTCCGGTAGAATCGGAGCGATTCAGGCGGACACCGACAAGCCAACGCAGCGCTGTACCGAGTAGCCATAGTACGAATGCGATTCTACCAACCCACCATCGACTACGTCGCTCGTCGCACCACAGAAGGCCTCTCCAAAAAAGACATCATCCGCTGCCTGAAACGCTTCCTCGCGCGCCAGGTCTACCAACGCGTCATAACCGACCACCAAACCCGAAACACACCACACCAACCCCACCTAAACCCCAAAATTTGGACTATAGGGGCATCAACGCAGGAATCGAGTGTGAAGTGACATTGTTGGAGGAGATTGCTTCTTGGGATGGCAAGTCCGCCACCGCGTTGCAGTCGACATATGAGCGGCATGGAGATGAAGAAGATTTCGTTGCCACGGTCTTGGAGCACATTGCGGATGTCGAGTTTCAACGGGCGGCGACCTGGCTGCTGAAGAGGCATCTTGAAGAGGGCAATTCCCTTTCCCCTGGAGGTTCCCATGCCATCTTGGGCGTACTCTCTGATCAGGAGCATTGGGAAAGCAAGCTGCATATCCTCCAATGCCTTCCTTATCTTGACATTCCCGAGGACCAGAGCGCTGGTGTTGAGCAGTGTCTGGACTCGTGTCTCGAAAGCGACAACAAGTTCCTTAGGGCGTGGGCCTATAACGGGTACAACGAACTGTCGCTTCGTTTCCCGCGGTACCGGGAAGAGGTGAACCACATGCTGGCCAGGGCCAGCGAATCGGAATCTCCGTCGGTTCGGGCGAGAATTCGCAACATGCTGAAGAGTCGCTGATTCCGACCTTCAGCGTGAGGTCACTGGCCGAACGAGTTCTGGTGGGTGATCTCCTCGATAGGCTTTCGGCCTCCGAAGTTCTTGGGGCGGGCAGTGGGGTGTGGGTAGCCGAGCGCTATGGCGTAGCGGCAGCGCCAACCCGGCGGGAGTCCCAGGACCTGGGCGGCGTCGCCGTCCTGGTGCAGGGTGATGGGGCAAGTGGCCATGCCCAGAGCATCGGCCGCCAGCATGATGTTCTGTGACATCCGGCCGGTATCCAACTCGTACGCTCCCGGTTCCTGGACGAGGACCAGTGTCACCGGTGCGGCCAGGAGAGGCCCGGTACCGTTGCCGCAGGCAGCCACCCGCTCGATCTGGTCACGGTCGCGGACGATGATCACCGCCCAGTTCTGGAGGTTCTTGGCGCTGCCCGTCCACCGGGCCGCCTCGAGGACCAGGCAGAGGTCTTCCTGCGCAAGAGGACGGTCCTGAAACTCCCGGATAGCCCGGAGGCCCAGGATGGTTCGGTAGGTCTCATTCATGAGGCAGCACAATACCTTCGGCGGGCGGCGGCATCAGCCAAGAGCGGTGTCTGTAACCCACAGATATCCTTCGATGGGGAGTCACCGAGACGAAGCTTGCATGCCGCTGGACCGATTGATCCCCGAACTTGACCGCCATGTCGCCCTATTCGGTGACCGTGGGACGGCCAAGGGCAGCGAACTCGTCATCCGGGAGGTGGTCCGTCCTGAGGGGGTAAGAGGCCCGAGATACCTGCTGGAGGGTTACGGGAACCGTTCCTTCATCCGGATGAACTCCAACTCCTACCTGGGACTGGCGTTGCATCCCGAAGTCATCCGGGCCGAGGAGGCCACCTCCCGGGCGATGGGGACCGGGCCCGGCGCGGTGCGGTTCATTACGGGCACCCACACTCCCCATGTGGAACTGGAGCGCGCCCTTGCCGCCTTCCACCGCCGCCCGGAGGGGATGATCTTCTCCTCGGCCTACGCGGCGGTGATGGGCACCTTGGTACCACTGATCGATTCGACCACCACGGTGATCTCGGACGAACTCAACCACAACTCGATCATCAACGCCATCCGCCTCTCCCGGCCTCTGAGCAAGTCCATCTATCCCCATCTGGACATGGCGGCGCTTGACCGTCAACTGGCCAAGGCGGCTGGCCGGGCAAGACGGGCAGTGGTGGTGACCGACGGCATTTTCTCCATGCGTGGGGACCATGCACCTGTCGACGAGATCATGAACATCGCTCGCCGCCACGATCGCAGCTTCCCCGAGAACGTTCTGGTAGTGGTGGATGACTCCCACGGAGTTGGCGCTTTCGGCCCCACGGGCCGCGGCACTGAGGATTACACTGCGAGCCCGCCCGCGGATGTACTGATCGGCACCTTGGGCAAGGCGCTGGCGGTCAACGGGGGATACGTGGTCTCCGAAAGCCCGGTGATCCGCTACCTCCGGGAGACATCTCCCTTTTACATCTACTCCAACCCGATCACCGCCTCCGAGGCTGCCGCGGCCCTCACCTCCCTGGGGATCCTGGACAGTCCCGAAGGGGTGAGTCTTCTGCACCGCCTGAGGGATCTGACTTATCGGTTGGAGGCCAACCTGGGGGCGCTCGGTTACGAGATCCTTCCTGGTGAGCACCCGATCGTGCCCCTGATGCTCCGCGACACCGAAGAGACCCGCCGCCTGGTGGCGGCCCTCTTCGAGGGCGGCGTCCTGGCAACCGGCCTTGCCTACCCGGTGGTACCAAGAGGAGACGAAGAGATCCGCCTCCAGGTCAACGCCGATCACACCGTCGCCGACATCGATCATGTCCTGTCCGTTCTGGCCGCCGCAAACCGCTGAGTGCCTGTGGGAGTCCCTCCCCCACGGCTAGGGTCCTTTGTGATCTCTGATCCCTTGCCGCAAGGTCTCCCCGAGCATCTCCCCGACGAGACAGCTGAGTCTCTGATCCGGAGCACGGACTGGCTGGGGGCCATGGCCGAGTTGACTTGCTCACGCAGCGGAGAGTCGTCATGCGACCGGTACCACGGCACCTGGCAGTACCTCCGGTTGCTGGATCTGATCTCCTCCGCGTGGTGGCACGCCTCGTTCTATCGTAATGCCATCGCCCGACAGAGCTCGGGCGGGGAGCCCCCGTCCCGGAGTTGCTGGTTGCGGACGCGACCGAACACAAGGAGCCCGGGCGCTATGACATCATCGTCAGTGACTCGTTCCTCCCCCGGTTCCCGGCTGACGCCCTGATGGAGTTGCTGCGGACCTGGTGTGCGTCGTTGGCCCCGGGGGGCGCGGTCCTCACCACTGCCCGGCTCCATAAGACCAGCCCCGACTCGAAGATTCGGAAAACCGAGACACTCCAGCGATGGCGCCAGGCGGACACCGATGCCCGATCCTGGTGGCCCGAGGTGTCGGATCTACCTCTTGAACAACTGGTTCACAGGATCTCGGCTTTTGCAGCGAACCAGAAACGGCACACCTCATTGGACACCTCAACTCTGCGGGTTCTGTTCGCAGAGGCCGGCTTCAACTATGCGACCATTTCGACTTACGCCTATCGAGGCAGGAAGTTCGCTCTGATTGCGGCACACAAGGAACCTATTTGATCTCCCGGTCCAAATCTTAGGCGGTACAGGGTCCGGCGGCGAGGCACCCCGGATCGGGGTACGCGGTGTATCCAGGTGTCCGGCAACCAGGTGGGGCCCTCCAGGTATACGCTCCCGATCCGAAACCGGATCCATTTCTCCACTCTCGATGAGACACGCCTGGGACAATGGTGAGGCCGCCACGGACGATCCACCAACCCGGCTTCGCCTTCTCCTTCCTGGCGTCGCAGCCACCGCTAGGGAATAATCCCTGGTCAGAGCGTTTTCCGCCAATAGTTTTGAAAGGATGAGGATTGTGCGGCCGGCGGCGTTACACTTGCCTCATCTAACCGGATACTCCGGTAGTGGGGTTCGCAGCTAAGTTTTCGGCACTGATTCTGTGTAGACCACCCCGGCATAGCGTTGTTGTGTTGCCGACTTTCCAGACATCAGCGAACCCTAGGTCTCGCCACGCGCGAGGGAGGAGCCCCCAGCACCCATGTCCCCCACTTTCGCCCGCTTGGGCGTGCCTGAATCCATCTGTCGTGCGCTTGCGCGCGGCGGCATCCATAAGCCGTTCGAAATCCAAGCCGCCGTTCTCGCTGACGCCCTCGAAGGCCGCGACATCTGCGGACGAGCACCCACCGGGTCGGGAAAGACCCTAGCCTTTGGCATCCCTCTGGTCGTAAATGTCGGCCGGGCCAGGTCCAGACGGCCGCAAGCCCTGGTTCTGTCCCCGACCCGGGAGTTGGCCGATCAGATCGCGTCTGAACTTCGCACCTTTGCCGGCCAGGTCCGAGTGGGGGTCGTCTACGGCGGCGTCGGCTACGGCGCCCAACTGAAGAAGCTGCAAAGAGGCGTCGAGATTCTCGTCGCATGCCCCGGGAGGCTCGAAGATCTGATCGACCGGAGGGCGGTGAGCCTGCATGAGGTGGCCCAGGTGGTCATCGACGAAGCAGACCGCATGGCCGACATGGGGTTTCTTCCCGCCGTTCGACGCCTCCTCGACCAAACCGCCACCCGACGTCAGACTCTCATGTTCTCGGCGACTCTCGACCGCGACGTGGCCAAGCTCACCTGCGACTATCAACATCACCCGGTAACCCATGAGGTCGGGGAAATGAAACCCGACATAGCGGCGGCTGATCACCGCTTCTGGACGGTGGACAAGAACCGGCGGATCACCACCTGTGTTGATTTGATCAGCGCCACGGGGTCGACGATCGTGTTCTGTCGGACCCGGCATGGTTCGGACCGGCTGGCCCGTCAACTCTCCCAGCGTGGGGTCAGGGCCGCCGCTTTACACGGGGGCCATACCCAGAGCCGACGCACCCGCACCCTCAAGGAATTCGTCAGCGGCCGGGTCGAGGCCCTGGTGGCGACCGACGTCGCCGCTCGAGGGATCCACGTGGAGGGTGTAGCGTCGGTCATCCACTTTGACCCGCCGGAGGATCAGAAGGCATACCTGCACCGTTCGGGGCGCACGGCCCGGGCCGGCCGGACCGGCTTGGTGGTGTCGCTGATCCAGCCCGACCAGGTTGGGGGCGCAAGACGGATCCAGCGCCAGCTCGGCCTGAGACAGCCCATCACCAGCCCCGACCGCCTCGACGCCAACCCATCGCCGGTCAAGCGCCGCCCGCGCTCCGACTCACCAAACGCGGGTCGTAATGGTCGAGCCCGTGGCAGGCCCGGCGGCCGCCGACCGGGGTCCGGTTCCGCGAGGGTGGCCCGTAACCGTCGAAGGGTGTATCAGAGCAGCCCGAGACGGCCCAACCGGAGCAAACCGAGAGGTAGAGCTTCTTCCCGATAGCCAGCCATAGAGCGGTGTGGAGGCCCAGAGCTCTCCAATAGCCTCCTACACCAGAACCGCTCATCGGAGTCTTCCCTGGTGGGTAGCCGGCCCCGCAAGGACAGCGGCGGTCGTTGGAGGATTTGCAGCGGGAGCACTGATGACCCACACCTGGGCACCTGCTCGGCAAGGCCTCTACGGTTCAACCCCCACCGGAAAGCTGTTCAGGTGCGGAGCAGAGAAGCCAAAGCACGCAGAGCCCGGCTCCGATGCGAGATCCGGTTCTTCTCCGCGGCAGTGATCTCTGCGAGGGTCCGGTCGCACACTTCGAATACCGAGTCGTATCCGAATCCACCCTCTCCCCTCGGGTCGGCGGTGATCCTGCCCCCCAGGACACCTTCGGCCACCAGGAAGTTGCCTGACGGCCACACCAGCGCCGCCACCGTGCGAAACCGGGCTGATCTGTCGCTGTGGCCCTCCATGTCGGTGAGTAACCGGTTCACATTGTCCTGGTAGGTGACATCCTCTCCGGCGTAACGGGCCGACCGCACCCCCGGGCGGCCCCCCAAGGCATCGACCTCCAGACCCGTGTCATCCGCCAGGGACGGAAGTCCCGTGGCGGCTGTCACCGCTCGCGCCTTCAGCAGGGCGTTCTCCTCCAGGGTCTCGCCCGTTTCTTCCACCTCCTTCCAGCGCAGGCCTCTCACGATCCGGCTTCCCACCCCGAGTTCTTCCCAGATCTTCTCGACCTCGGCGATCTTGTCAGGATTGGCCGACGCCACCACCAAACGGTCCGGTCTCTTCTCCACCTTGCTCAAGGCCGCTACTGGCCCAGCGCCTGCCTCTGGACGGAGAACAACTCGGAGATCCCCTTCTCGGCCAGATCGAGCATCCGATCGAGGTCGGCCCGGTCGAAGAGCGCCCCCTCGGCGGTCCCCTGCACCTCCACCAGGAGTCCCCTGCCCGCCATCACCACGTTCAGGTCCACATCGGCGGCATGGTCGTCCCGGTAATCCAGATCCAACAGGACCTCTCCCTCCACCATCCCCACCGAGATTGCCGCCACCTGGTCGAAACCCGCCTCGGCGTTGGCGATTCCCCGAGAGGCGGCCCATGCCAGCGCCTCGATCATGGCCAGCCAGCCGCCGGTGATCGCCGCCGTCCTGGTTCCTCCATCGGCCTGGATGACGTCGCAATCCACCCGGATCGAACAGTCTCCCATCGCCTTCAGGTTGACAACCGCCCGGAGAGAACGCCCGATCAACCGGGAGATCTCCTTGGCGCGTCCCTTCTGATAGTGATCGCGGCGGATCCTGGGGCTGGAGGAGCCGGGCAGCATCGCGTACTCGGCGGTCACCCATCCGCCCTTGCCGACCATCCAAGGAGGGGTCTTCTCTTCCACGGTGGCGGTGCACAACACCATGGTGCCGCCCATCTCGATCATCACCGAGCCCGGAGCCGCCTCGGTGAAACCCATCTGCAGACGGACGGGCCGCAGTTCGTCTGCGGGTCGGGTACGTGGCATGCATAACAGGGTAGAGAGAAACTTATATGCGATGTGCGGCGCCGGGCACCGCCAGGGCCACCGGCCGGTCGAAAGTCCGCTCCGCCGCCAGCACCGCCAGCCGGGGATCGATGTGGGGCGGGATGTGGGTGAGCATCAGACGGCGGGCTCCCTGCTCCCGGGCGATCCGGCCCGCTTCCCCGGCGTCCAGGTGATGGGGCGCCGCTCCGGGGGGAGGGTCCGCGCCGAGCGAGGCCTCGGAGAGAAACAGGTGCGCATCCCTCACCAGGCGGGGCCAGTCTCCCTTCGGCCCGGTGTCCGCCGAGTAGGCCAGTGCCCGCTGCCCGTCGCTCCACCGGGAAGCGACCGTGGGAACCGGATGATCGGCCTCGGCGAAGGAGACCCTCAGTCCGCCGATGGCGATCTCGTCGCCGTCACGGACGGTATGCAGATCGAAGACCCGGGCGAACCTGCCCTCGGCGTGCTGTCCCAGAAAGGAGAGGAACGCCTCGAACACCTCATCGGGGGCGTAGAGCGGAATGCCCCGGCGGGAGCAGGGTCCGTAGGCGAAGGCGTGGTAGGCGGAGACCAGGTCCATGCAGTGGTCGGGGTGGCGATGGGAGACCACTACGGCGTCCAGGAACTCCCAATCCAGGGTGCGGGTCAGCGCCGCGAAAGTACCCGGGCCCGCTTCGCACCAGACCCTGGTGGCTCCGGACTCGATCAGGTAGCCGGAGGCGGGATTGGAGGGTGCGGGATAGGTGCCACTCGACCCGAGAATGGTAAGTCGCATCACGCCCCCGGGCCCCGAGAGATCAGGGCGCCAGCCGTTCGGTCACCCACTCCCCGTAGCGCAGACGGTATTCGAAGCGGTCGTGAAGGCGGCTGGGGCGGCCTCGCCAGAACTCGTAGTAATCGGGCCTCAGCCGGTATCCGCCCCAGCCTGCAGGTCGGGGGACGTCTCCGTCGGGATGGCGGCGCCGGAGTTCCTCCATGCGCTTCTCCAGCCAGGCCCGGCTGAGGACCGGCTCACTCTGGGGAGAGGCGGCCGCGCTGAGACGGGACCCTGGGGGGCGCCCGCTGAAATAGGCGTCCGACTGGGTGGCGGCCACCTTCTCCACCCTCCCCTCGATCCGGACCTGGCGATGCAGCGGCATCCACAGGAACACCGCCGCGGCGCGGGGATTCTCCGCCAGTTCGGCGCCCTTCCGGCTCCCGTAATTGGTGTAGAACACGATTCCCCGGCTGTCCATCTCCCTCACCAGGACGGTCCGCGCCGAGGGCCGCGCTCCCCGGTCGGCGGTGGCCAGGACAAAGGCATGCGGCTCCACCAGGCCCGACTCCAAGGCATCCGAGAACCACGCCTCGAACAGCTCGAAGGGCTCGTCGGTCAGGTCGGAGCGCGACAGCCCCTCGCTCTCATAGTCGGTACGCAGGTTCAGGAGGCGATCGGGATCCATGTCATCAACCGTAGGCCGCTCACATCTTCTTGGCGACTTCTTCCAACATCACCTCGGTGGCCCCGCCGCCGATCGGGTGCAGGCGGGCGTCCCGGGACATCCTCTCGATCGGCGACTCCCGCATGTAGCCCATCCCGCCATGGAACTGCACGCAGCTGTAGAGCACCCGGTTGACCAACTCGCTCATGAAGGCCTTGACCATGGAGATCTCCCGGACCGCCCCCTTTCCTTGGTCCAACAGCCATGCCGAGTGATAGAGGAGTTGCGCCCCGGCCTCCACCGACGCGGCCAACTCGGCGAGCTTCAGACGGATGGCCTGCTTGGCCCACAGGACCTTTCCGAAGGCGCGGCGGCTCTTGACGTATTCGACCGTCATCTCAAGAGCCTTCTTGGCCTCTCCCAACGCGGCCGCCGCCAAGACCAACCGCTCGTTCTGGAAGTTGCGCATGATTGCGTAGAAGCCCCGATTGGGCTCACCGATCAGGTTGTCGGCCGGCACGCGGCAATCCTCGAAGACCAGCTCGGCCGTGTCCGAGGAGCGCCACCCGTGCTTGTCCAGGATTCTGCCTACCAAGAATCCAGGGGTCCCCTTCTCCACCAGGAAAAGGCTGATACCCCGATGCGGTGCGACCGAGAGATCGGTCTTGGCCGACAGCACCACCACGTCACAACTGGCCCCGTTGGAGATGAACATCTTGGCGCCGTTCACCACGAACTCATCGCCGTCGCGGTCCGCCCGGGTCTTCATCGCCGCCACATCGGAGCCCGCGTCGGGCTCGGACACCGCCAGGGCGCCGATCAACTCCCCGCTCATCATCCCCGGCAGGTAGCGGTCCTGCAACTCGGGGGACCCGTACCGGTAGAGATAGGGCATGGCAAGCTCACCGTGGACCGCCACGCTGGCCATCGCCCCACCGAAGGTGCTCTTCCCGAGCTCCTCCGCCACCGTCGCCGAGGCCAGATGGCCCAGGCCCACCCCTCCCCGGGATTCGGGGATCCGCAGCCCGAAAAGCCCGATCTCTCCCAGTTTCTTGAACAGCTCCCGGGGAACGCGGCCGGCGGCCTCCCACTCCTCGCCGTAGGGAACCACTTCGTTCTCCACGAACCGCCTGGTCTCGGCTCGGATCGCCGCCAGGTCCTCGGTCTCGTAGATGCTGTGGGGCTCCAACCGGTTCCTTCCGCTGCCAATGTCATTTTACGACCTCGGGCGCCCAATGGCCCCACATCCGCCATAATAAGCCGTGTCCCCGTTTGGTTATCGAACATATGTTCGATAACATAGCGCGTCCCATGGCTGCCTCGAACCTGCGCTGGACCCTCGCCGGGGACAAGCCGGCCGAACTCTTCGAGGGTTGCCGGCGGGTGGCGGGCAAGGGCGAGTACCGGGGTTTGACCTTCCTCGAGGTCGCGGCCAAGTCCATCATCAACCAGGTTCCCTACACGAATTTCTTTCCCTTCGAGTACACAATCAACTGCTACCGGGGATGCTCCCACGCCTGCGTGTACTGTTTCGCCCGCACCTCCCATGACTACCTGGGGCTGGGCATCGGCGAGGACTTCGACCGGAGGATCGTGGTCAAGGTCAACGCGGTGGAACTGACCAGGGCCCAGACCCAGCCGAGGAACTGGGCGGGTCATCCCATCGCGATGGGCACCAACACCGACCCCTACCAGCCGGCCGAGGGAAAGTACCGCCTGACCAGGGGGGTGGTGGAGGTGCTCACCGAACGCTCCAACCCCTTCTCGGTCCTCACCAAGTCGCCACTGGCTCTCCGGGACCGGCACCTCTTCGCGGAGGCGGCGAGGCGGGCCGAAGTGACGGTCAGCTTCTCGGTGGGCACCCTCGACACCGACGTTTGGAGAAGAACCGAGCCCGGCACTCCCCATCCCCGGAGGCGCCTGGAAGCCGTCTCGAAGCTGAAGGAGTTGGGCATCCCCTCCGGGGTGCTGGTGGCGCCCCTCCTCCCCGGCATCTCCGACTCGCCCCGCCAGGTCAGCCAGGTGATGCGAGCCTGCCGGGAGGCGGGCGCCGACTTCGCCGCTCCCATCCGCCTGCATCTGCGGCCCGGCGTCAAGGAGCACTTCATGGAGTGGCTGGAGGGGGAATTCCCGGACTTGGTGGGCACCTACCAGAAGTTGTACCGGAACCGCTCCTACCTCCCCCGTCGCAATCGCTCGCGCCGCAACTCGAGTCCGGCCCGCCAACCCGCCAGGGCGAAGGCGCCCGCGCCTGTGAAACCACGCCAAGGGCGACTGCTGTAGCGAGGAGCGGAGGTCAGGTCCCGGTGACCCCCACCGGGGTCTCTACGGCGCCTTGTCCTCGTGCTGGGGACAGTAGGCGGCCAAGCCCAGCGCGGCGGCGCTTCGCATTCCGGTTAACTCGATGGGGCTCAGGGTCCTGCCTGCCTCCTCGAGGGCGGCTACCTCCGCGTCCTCGACCTCCTGCCATGTGGCCCCGTCCTGGAAAGCTGCACAGGCCCGCCAGACCAGATCCCTGCTCTGTTCTCTCTGCTCCTCGGTGATGAACGGCTGTCCCAGGAAGTTCTCGAGAGCCTCTTGAGCTTCCTCGGTACCGGTGGGAGTCCTCGAGGCGATGGCCTCTTCTTCCGCCGATGTTCCGTCGCCACAGGCCGCCAGCAACAAAGCCGCCACCAATATCAAGATCAACCGTCTCATTTCCTAAGCCTCCGTAAGTGCCTTATCAGTCCGAATTCCTCCGATACCAAACACTCTCCTAGCGTACTTACTGGGAATGGGGGTTACCAAGGATTCGGCCATCTAATTCCGGGCTGGACGCCTGCACCTGGCGCCAACAGGATTGGTACGCTGGGCCGGAAGGTGGTTAGCCAGTGGCCGTGACATGGACGCACTTCCAGGAGGCAGAGCCAGATTTGGCTGCATCGGTGCGGGAGAGATTCGAGAGTCACCGCCACGCCGTCATGGCGACGCTTCGACGGGACGGTGCGCCGCGGCTGTCGGGCATGGAGGCTCCCATCCGGGACGGTCACCTGTGGTTGGCCATGGACGACACCTCCCGGAAGACACAAGACCTGCGCCGTGACGCCCGGTTCTCGATCCACAGCGCGCCCGACGACGAGCAGTTGATCCTCGGCGACGCCCGCGTGGACGGCCGGGCGGTTCCGGCGCTCGAAGCCGAGGTGTCGCTGTTCGTGAAGGGCCATAGGTTTCCGATCCACCATACCTCGACCATGGCGCTGTTCTGGGCCGACATCATCGGGGTGGTCCTGGCGCGGGTGGTAGACCGCGGTCTGCTGGTTACTTCATGGACGCCGGAGGGCGGGCTCCGGGAGACTCGCGTCTAAGCTCTTTCGGCAGGTCATGCGACTGACCAGACGGCTCCCTTTCGGTCAGGGGTCTGGAGAGCCGACCGGGACTCTCGGTCAGCGAAATCATCCCTTCCGGTGCGATGGCTTTCCCTAGCCTTGCCTCCTATGTCCGAAAGCCTGCCTCCGGAGAAAGCCGGACCGCCCTCTGAGCGGGTTCGGGTACGTCGCCTGGCCGCCCGGGCCCGGTATGAGCGTTCCGAGGTGCTCGGAATCCTCGACGCCGGGTTGATCGCCCACGTCGGCGTGGCCACTCCCGACGGCCCGGTGGTGCTCCCCATGGCCTACGGTCGCGACGACGATCACCTCTACCTCCACGGCGCGGTGGGCAACCACCTTCTCCGCACGGGCGATGGTCAGGAGATCTGCGTCACCGTCACGCATCTCGACGGACTGGTCATGGCGCGAACCCCCTTTCACAACTCCATGAACTACCGATCGGTGGTGGTGAGAGGCAGCGCACGGCGGATCGTCGACGGCGACCGAAAACTCAGGGCCCTGAGAATCATCACCGACCATGTGGTCGCCAACTGGGACAACACCCGCCTGCCGTCGTCATCGGATCTCCGCAGCACCCTGGTGCTGGAACTCCCGCTGGGCGAGGCATCCGCCAAAGTCCGCAGCGGGGATCCCGTGGACGAGCCCGAGGACCTGGCCGGTCCCTGGTGGGCCGGCGTGGTGCCCATCAGCACCCGCTTCGAGGCGGCCGTCCCGTCCTCGGACCTGACGGGTGATCGCGAACCCCCCGCCTCGATCCAATCCCTGTCCGGGCTCACCCCCGACGAACGGGCCGTCGATCGAGAGGTTTGATCCGGCAGCCAGGTCACCGTTTCGGGGTCTGACTGCACCCGGGATCGAACGAGTCCGGAGCTCCCTGCGAACCACCGAAGGGACCTCGGTCCGATCCGGTGCTGTGGGAATGGACCGACCCCCACCTCATCGGGGGTACTTCGCTTTGCCGACGATCCAGTCGCCAACCCCGCCGGACAGCACGTTTGCCACAATGACAACCACCGCACCCACCAGCACCAGGGTCGGATTGCCCACTTCGATGGTGGTGAACAGCCACAGCCACAGCAGCGAGAACACCGTTTGCACGTAGACCAGGTTGTTGACGGACAGTTGTTCGGTGAAAAGGTTGGCCCTGATGAACAGCGCATTGCCGGGGAGCATGATCAAAAGCCCGCACAGCACGGCGGTCACGAAACCTGTGGTGGACATCCGCCATCCGCTCACCGTGGCCGCGCCCGCCAGGAGAGGCAGGGCCAGCAGGTTTCCAACCCCGTATGCGATTATCACCATTGCCGACTCCGGTCGCGGTCCCCTATCGCCCGTCTCCGCGGCCATCTCGATACCCCACCTGAAGCTCTTGGCGGTCAACACCCCGCCGGTGGTGATGGCGGCCGCCAGGCCGACGCCCAGCAGCGTCCGCGACAACGAACCTTCCAGATTGACCCCGCCGGCGCCTCCCCATGTGACCGCCCCCATCCCGCCGAAGGCCAGCCCCAGAGCAGCTACATCCACCAGGGTCAACCTCCGATACCGGTCCCCCCTTCCGATGGCTCGGTCCTGCCGGCCCATCACCAATACGAACAGCGCGGGGAACGCTCCGACGATGATCGTGGCCACCGCGGTGTCCACGAACTGGATGGACAGCACGAAGAACACGATGCTGAAATGCGAGTAGGTCGACGCCAGTATCCCCACCGCGGATCGCCGCTGCCTCTCGCTCTCCACCGGGTCGTCCGCATATCGCCACCACGCCAGCCATCCGAATGCCCTCCTCAAAACCAGCGCCGCCACGTCCCGCTGCAACAGTTCCGGGTGGAGCAACAACAGGTAGAGCACCGTCGCCGTGAACTTGCCGGAAAGAGCGCCGAACTGGAACACCCAGGGGTCACCACCGGCCGCCAGGCCCACATCCACCGCCAGCGGATAGATGGATGATATGAGCACGTTGCCCAACATCATTTTCGTCGGGCCCGGCAACGTCTTCATGGATGGACCGGGTTGCGCCCACGGCGGCGATTGGCCTTCCCGATCATCCACTCCCCCACTCCGGCGGAGAGAACGTTGGCAACGATGACTGTCGCCGCCCCCGCGAAGACCAATGTCGGGCTGCCCACGTCGATGGTGGTGAACATCCACAACCACAGGAGCGAGAACAACATCTCCGCATATATGAGGTTGTTGACCGACAGGCGCCGGGTGGACAGATTGGCCCGGATGAACAGGATGTTGGCGGGAAACATGACCACAAGGCCGCATACCAGTGCCATGGCGAAACCGGTGTTCGGCATCCGCCATCCGGTGCTGACGGCCATGCCCGCAATCAGGGGAAGGGCCAGGAGGGTTCCAGCCGCGTAGGAGACCAGCACCAATGCCGACTCCGAACCCACTCCGGTGGCGCCCGTCTCCCTGGCGCGGAACACGCCCCACTTGAAACTCTTTGCCGACAACAACCCACCGGTGGTGGCGGCGGCTGCCAGGAAGACCCCCGCCAGCGTCCGCCACAACGCACCCTCCAGGTCGACCGCAGCCGCGGCGCCCCACGCCACGGTCGCCATCCCGCCAAAGGCCAACGTCATCGTGACGCCGTCCACCTTGGTCAGGCTCCGGTAGCGGCCTCGGCTTCCCAGGGCGCGGTCCTGGCGTCCCATGAGCACCACGAACAGGGCGGGAAACGCTCCCACGATGATCGCCGACACAGCGGTGTCCACAAAACGCGTCGACCAGACGAAACAGGTGATGCTGAACTGGGAGTAGCCGCACGCCAGAATCCAGAGGGCGGAACGTCGCTGCTTTCTCCTCTCCGGCGAGTCCCCGGCGAGTCGCCAGAACGCCAACCATCCCAATGCGCGCCTCAGCAACAGGGTTGCAACATCCCGCTGCCGGAACTCAGGATGGGCAAGAACCAGGTAGAGGAGTATCGAGATGAGCTTGCCGGACATCGCACCGACCTGGAACACCCAGGGGTCCCCCTCGGTCCCCAGGCCCACATCCACCACCAGCGAGTAGGTTGAGGCTATCAGCACCGAGCCGAGTATCAGCTTGGTCGGGCCCTCCAGGACCCATCGAGCCGCCACTACCGGGACACTCTGCAGAGGGACTTCAGTCGGTCGCTCCCAGGGGAGATCACCCGTCCATCGATACCGATTCCCGACCATCCGCACGGTCGGCTTCGGTGATCATCTCCCATTGTTCGCGCACTTCCTGGCGGCCAGGCTACCCAATGTCGCATACTTGCTCTCCGAACAGGACCCCGTCCGGGAGCCGCCCGGCTGGGAGCCGCGCGCGGGACACCCTGGACCCGGTCTCGCACTTTTGATCCAGATTAGGGTTCGCTTCTCCCCCACACCCAGCCAATCTGCTTCGGTTTTTCCCTTCCCCCGGCCGAGTTGAAGCCCGTGAACGGGACATGGCGTGTAATGTGGGTTCCTAGCCCCATGCCTTCTGGTTGGACCATTACGAGGACCGGTCGCCCTCGATGAAGCGGCGATCTTCGACTACCCCTGAATCGAAGCAACCCGGTTCCACCGAGCGCTCGACGCATCTCGATCGGCTGTCGAAGTGATCGACAAACGGGTTGGGAGTCCCAGGGAGGCCGTGGCCGGGATCGGCGACGGCGACACCGTGATGATCGGCGGCTTCGGCGAGGCCGGCAGCCCCATCGAACTTATTCATGCCCTGATAGACCACGGAGCGGGCGGGTTGACAGTCGTGAGCAACAATTCGGGCAGCGGCGAGGTAGGACTTGCAGCCCTCATCAGAGCCGGTCAGGTGGAAAAGATCGTCTGTTCGTTTCCTCGCAGCGCCAACTCCATGGTGTTCCCGGACCTGTACCACGCCGGCCGGATCGAACTCGAACTGGTGCCCCAGGGCACCCTGGCGGAGCGGATCAGGGCGGGAGGCGCGGGAATCCCGGCCTTCTACACCCCCACCGCCGCCGGCACCGACCTGGAAGCCGGCAAGGAGCGGCGGGAATTCGATGGGCGGATGTGCCTGCTGGAACGTGGGCTGGTAGCGGACTGGGCCCTGATCAAGGCGCGGGTCGCCGACTGGCAAGGGAACCTGGTCTACAACAAGACCGCCAGGAATTTCTCACCGGTCATGGCTATGGCCGGCCGCACCACCGTGGTGCAGGCCTCCTCGGTCATCGAGCCGGGGGGACTGGACCCCGAGGCGGTGATCACACCGGGCATCTTCGTCGATCACGTGGTGCATGTGCCGAAGCCTCATCACGAGTCGGAACTGGTCGCCCGGGGGGCTCGCTACCCATGAGCGGCGCCGTCACGGGCCTGACGAAGCACCAGATCGCCCGGCGAGCCGCCCGGGACATCCCCGACGGCTCCTATGTCAACCTGGGCATCGGGATGCCCGAGTTGATCGCCCTCTTCATCCCGGACGACCGGGAGATCGTCCTGCACATCGAGAACGGGCTGCTGGGAATGGGCCCTTCCCCCGAGCCGGGTGAGGGCGATCCCGAACTCATCAACGCCGGCAAGAAGCAGGTCACCACCCGACCGGGAGCGGCCTATTTCCATCAGGCCGACAGCTTCGCCATGATCCGCGGCGGCCACCTGGATCTCAGCGTGCTGGGCGCCCTGGAGGTGGCGGCCAACGGCGACCTGGCCAACTGGTCGACCGGCCGGGAGGGCGCCATCCCGGCGGTGGGCGGGGCGATGGACCTGGTATCCGGAGTGAAGGCCGTGTACGTCCTGACAAGACACTGCACCCGGCAGGGAACGCCGAAGCTGGTCGAACGCTGCTCCTACCCACTCACCGGCCCGGGGGTGGTGGACCGGATATACACCGATCTGGCCGTCATCGACGTCACCGCCAACGGTTTCGAGGTCGTCGATTTGCCCCCGGGAGTCGGCTTCGACGACGTTGCGGCCCGCACTGCGGCGCCTCTCCGGGACGCCCGGCCCGCATAGACACACCCCCCGGGCTTCGGGACGGCGGTGAGCAGGCCCTCGGTAAGCGCGATCATCGGTCCAGCCGGTAGAGCATCTCGGCGTTGGAGCGTCCGATGGCCGTAGCGATCGCGGCCGCGTTGGAAAGCGAGCAATAGGCGCGTCGCCCCCAGTCTTCCAGCAACGCTGATAGCGCTCTGCGAAAGCGCCTGGATCCGATGGCTGCAACGATCTCACTGGTGCTGGTCGCGTTCAAGATCTCTTTCAGATTATTGACTCCTGGTCACATCAGCCGGTTTCTAGGGTTGCCAGGCGCGAGATTTCGGCATTCAGCAGACGGACCGGGTCATCCGGATCATCGATGGTCACAGCGAACACCTTGCCACCCCGTAAATCGAGGCGAATCCCCGGACCCGCACGCAGCACCACGGCGGCCCGCCTCATGATGGCCAGGCTGCCCCGGTATCCCCATCCGCCCCATTCGGTTGGCCGAATGTCCACGGCCCGAACCGAGGCGATGCGCCGGATGGGTATCGATCTGCGAGGCCAACCCAAGAACCCGTACCGGACCACAAGCCCCGACTGGTCGGCGGTTACCCGTATCCGCCCGAAAAAGCTCATGAGAATCGAGATGCCCAGCATGACCAGCCCGATCCACAACTCTGTGATCAGTAACAGGACTAGACCGACCAGCAAGATGGCCAGACCCAGCACCAATGGCCATCTCGCGGACAGGGTGGCGCTCCAGAAGACCCGCTCCCCCGGTGCAAGCTCCATCGCCGCGGGAGGTGCCTCCGTCTTGCTCCCCTCATCGAACGGGAGCGACGAGGCGACCCATGCCGCCAAACCGGCCACGATCAGGCTGCCGCCGACCCATGGAACCAACGTTCCAGGGGAGATCGTGGCGTCCTGCCACTGTTCCAGCCCTCGCTGACCGATGGCGAGGATTCCTGCGGAGATACTTCCCAAGAAGGCGCCCACCGACGATACGCTCGGCGCCACCATCGGTTGAAGCCTCCGCCGGATCAAGGCGACGGTCACGCATCCTGCCAGGCCAACCGCCATCAATCCTCCGAAGACCGCCAGGAACACCTCCGGCGCCATCGAGCCGTCCGCTCTCCCCGAGAAGCCGAAGTGACTGGCTATCCGGTCCGGCAGATCGGACCGATAGGCCAGGTAGGGAACGAGTCCGATGGCTGCCACCGGCACTGGAATGAAGAGTCCAAGGACTGTGCGGCTTGTCTTCTCTTTCACAATTGCACCTCCACGAGTTTCAGGATTTCACGATCTTCCAGCCCGGCTCGCCGGGCTTCGGCTACCAGACTGCGGGCAAGTTCAACGTGGCGGGTCACCGGCTGGGCGTTGGCGGCCACGGAGGTGCCACGGCCTCTCCGGACCTCCAGCAGTCCCTCATCCCGGAGGGTCTGGAACGCCCGCAGGACCGTGTGCATATTCACTCCCAGGCCGCTGGCTATCTCCCGCGCCGGAGGCAACTTCTCGCCCTCCACCAGTGCTTGGGTGGCTATGCCACGCCTGACCTGGCCGGCCAGTTGCTCATGCAGAGGCTGCGAAGACTGCGTATCGATCTTCCATAGCATAGTTCCATTATAACTAGAACTATGCACAAATTCCAAATGGTTTGCGCAACGCTTCCACAGGCCTCCTCACGCACTAAGTCGACGCTCAAGAGCCAGGGGAGCCCTCGAGATCCCGCGGGTGCATCTCACTCCCAAAGTTAGGGTTGTAAGGCGTTTCCCTCCAATCACTCCAACACCGGGCCGCCACCGTCGATGTTGATGGCGGCCCCACTTATATAGGAGGACTCGTCGGAGGCCAGGAACAGCATGAGGTTGGCAATGTCCTGGGGGGTGCCGATGCGCCCAATGGCGATGCGGGAGGAAATCCGGTCGAACTGCTCGGCGCTGCCGGTGCTGCCCCGGGACTGAGGAGTGTCGACCGACCCGGGGACGATGACATTGCAACGTACCCCCTGGGGCGCGTACTGGGCGCTGGTGGTGAGGGTGATCTGGATGACTCCCGCTTTGCTGACTCCATAGGGGACGGCGTGGGGAGTGGGACTTATCCCGGCGCCCGAGGAAACGTTGACGATGGCGGCCCCGCGGCCTATCATGTGAGGGACGGCGTACTTGGTGCAGAGAAACACTCCCCGGAGATTGGTGTCGAGGGTCAGGTCCCACAGCAATTCCGAGACCTCCGCCAGAGGCGGCGTCCTTATGGCGACGCCGGCGTTGTTTACCAGCACGTCCAGCGTCCCGAAGTGTCGGACCGTCTGTTCCACCATGTTGCTGACCTGGTTCGCCTTGGAGACATCCGTCTCGATGAACAAGCCCTCGCCGCCGAGGTCCCCCACCATCCTTACCGTCCTGCGGCCATCCGGAACGTTGCGATCCGCCACGGTCACCTTGGCGCCCTCTCGGGCGAAGAGCACCGAGGCAGCCCGGCCCATTCCTGTGGCGCCACCGGTGATGATGGCTACTTTGTCCTCAAGCCGGCCCGGCATCGCTCCTCCGTTTCTCCCATTGCGGGGAAGGAAGGCGATCGGCCACCTCCTTCCCGAAGGCGCTCCAAATATACCCTTGCCCTGCGCACCGCTCACCAGCTTCCAACCCACCATTGACGCGCCCGGCGAGGCAAGTCCCCGGCAAACCTACAATTCGATCAAGGACCACCAAGAAGCGCGGCCCAACCATCGGAATAGGACACAGAATGCGCAACTTCGACCTGATGATCATCGGCACCGGATCAGGCAACTCGGTGATCGGACCCGAGCATGACCGCTGGGAGATCGCCGTCATGGAGCGAGATCCCTTCAGCGGCACCCGTCTCAACGTCGGCTGCATACCGTCGAAGATGTTCGTGTATGCCGCCGAGATCGCGGAGTTGGCAGGCAACAATGACAAGGAGTTCCCGGCATGAGCCAAATGAGAACCGGATCAGGAGACCCTCCCATACTGCCGCCTACGGTCCGGGACGTGCAGGAGGCCGCCCAACGGATTCGCGGGGTGGCATTGCGCACGCCGCTCCTGAAGTACAAGTCTTCAGCGCCCGACCCAGCAATCTGGCTCAAGGCGGAGTGCCTCCAGCCGGTCGGATCTTTCAAGCTGCGAGGGGTGTACAACTGGGCGCGATCGCTGTCGGACGCCCAGCTTCAAAGGGGAGTCACCACCCAGAGCGCCGGGAACACCGCACAGGCCCTGGGCTATTCGGCCCAGTTGCTGGGGGTCCCGGCCCGGAGTCTTCTGCCCGACAGCGCCTCGCAGGTGAAGGTCGACGGGGTCCGCGCCTACGGCGTGACGCCGGTACCGGTCCCGTTCTCGGCGCTGATGGACTACGTCTTCGACAAGGGATGGGAGAAGGAGCCGTACAGCTACCTCAATCCATGGGGGGATCCGTCGATGCTGGCGGGCTCGGGAACGATCGGGCTCGAGATCCTGGAGGATCTCCCCGACGTGACCTCCATCTATGTACCGGTGGGCGGCGGCGGGTTGGTGTCCGGGATAGGGAGCGTGGTCAAGGAACTCCGACCCGAGACCGAGATCATCGGAGTGCAGAGCACGGCCTGTCCCTCCCTGCGGGCAGCCCTGGATGCCGGGGAACCGAGGTGGGTCGAGACAGGAGACACCATCTGCGACGGCACCATGGTGCCGGTGGTGGTCGATGAGATGTACCCACTGGTGAGTTCTTCGGTCGACAGGGTGGTGCTGGTTTCGGAAGCCGATGTCCGCACCGCCATCGCCGATCTGGCCTTGGGGAACAAGCTGGTCGTCGAGGGGTCCGGCGCCATGTCCCTGGCGGCGGCTCTCGCCGAGGAGCGGGATGCTCCGGTCGCCTGCGTCCTGAGCGGCGGGAGCATCGGCGCGGACCGCTTAGCGGACATTCTCACCTCGGAGGCCTAGCGAAGATCAAACTTCGGAGTCTCCCGGGCAAGCCAGGGTAGGTCCGGCCGACCTCAGTCGAGAGGGCCCGTCACCGCCTCGACCGCCGCCACGAGGGCCTCTTCTCCGAGCAGTTGCTCGGCGGCCGCAAGTTCGGGCGCCAGGGGACGGTCGGGACCGTGTCCGGGAACCCGGGTTCGCACCAGGTCCACGGCCGCCGCGGTGGCTTCAGCCGGATCGAGAGGAACTCGCAGTTGCACGGCGCGAGCGGCCGTGACCCACTCGATGGCCAGGATGCGACGCAGGTTGTCGACTATCCGGCGGAGTTTGCGGGCCCCGCTCCAGCCCATCGAGACATGGTCCTCCTGCATGGCCGAGGTAGGGTAGGAGTCGACCACCGCCGGGGCGGCCAGGCGGCGATTCTCTGCGCACATCGCGGCCGCGGTGTACTGGCCGATCATCAGGCCGCTGTCGACTCCGGGGTCGGCGGCCAGGAAGGGAGGCAGGCCGTGGGAGCGGTTGAAGTCGAGCAACCGGTCGAGACGACGCTCGGAAATAGCCCCCACCTCGGCCAGGGCGATCGCCAGGTAGTCCGCCGCCAACGCCACCGGCGCCCCATGAAAGTTGCCGCACGACTCGACCCGGCCGTCGGGAAGCACCATCGGATTGTCGATAGCCGATGCCAGCTCCCGGTCCGCCACACCCGTCACGAACTCCAAGGTGTCGCGCGCCGCGCCGTGGACCTGGGGCGTGCACCGGATCGAGTAGGCGTCCTGCACCCGATCGTCGTTGTGACGGTGACTGGCGACAATCGGGGACCCCCGAAGCATTCGGCGGAGGTTGGCGGCGCTCAACGCCTGGCCTGAATGCGGCCTGAGCGCCATGAGGTCGGCCGCGTACGCCCGGTCGGTGGCCAGGAGGCCCTCGACGCTGAGGCTCGCCACGATGTCGGCGACGGTGAGCAGATAGGAGGCGTCATGTACGGCAAGACAGAGCATGCCCAGGATGCCATCGGTCCCGTTGATCAGCGCCAGGCCCTCCTTCTCCACCAACTCCACGGGCGCGATGCTCGCCCGGGCCATCGCCGCCCGGCCTTCACGCACACCTGCGCCGGTGACCACCTCGCCCTCGCCGATCATTACCAGCGCCACGTGGGCCAGCGGCGCCAGGTCTCCGCTGGCGCCCAGGGAGCCGTGCTCGGGGACCACGGGAACCACGCCGGCGTTGACCATCCGCACCAGGGTCTCTGCGACCAGCGGTCGAGCGCCGGAGGCTCCCAGGGCCAGGGTCCGCGCCCGCAGGAACATCATGGCCCGAACCACCTCCGCCTCCACGGCAGGCCCCATCCCCGCCGCGTGGGAGCGGATCATGGAAAGCTGGAGCGCCGCTCGCCGATCGGGGGGAATCGTCTTCGAAGCCAGTGCCCCGAAGCCGGTTGAGACGCCGTAAGCGGGTTCGCCCTCTGCCAGTTGTTTGACGATGCGGCGAGTAACGGCCATCCGCTTGATGGCGGCGTCACTGAGAAGCACCTGCTCCCCCCGGCGCGCAACCGCAACAACGTCGGAGATTCTTACCCCTGGACCTTCGAGTTCCACACTCATGAACTTACTGGCTTTAGCCCGATGACTTGTGGAGAGCCGATGGGGACTCCCGATCGGATGGTGCCTCAACGGAAGCCACTGGATCGGGTCTGAAGTGGACTGACGTCATTGGATGAAAGGCGTTGCCAGTAGTCGGCAGCCCATGGGTCCCGTCGGTAGAATGGCGACAGAAAAGCCGGGACTCCCATACGGCCCACCGTGCAGGGTGGTGATCCACCATAACCACGATCTCCCAACACAGTTCAGGCGCACCACAAGGGGGCGTCCGCTCGCCGCGGGGCAACTCGTTGACATGCCGCGGCTGGCCGCAGGAGGCCGCCTTCCGGATGCTTCAGAACAACCTCGACCCCGATGTCGCCGAGCGACCGGACGACCTGGTTGTGTACGGGGGTACGGGCCGGGCAGCCCGGTCGTGGGACGCCTACCACGCCATGACCCGGACGCTCACCACCCTCGATCACGACGAGACCATGCTCGTGCAATCCGGGAAGCCGGTCGGCGTCCTCCGCACCCATGAGTGGGCGCCCAGGGTGCTGATCGCCAACTCCAACCTGGT